>CAKTWW010000041.1 GCA_934630855.1 uncultured Collinsella sp. | reverse complement strand
AACAGGCTGGCGGCGATCATGTCAATCTTGCCCCTCATCTGCTTTTCGTTGAGCCCCTGCTCTCGCAGGATTCGCTTGGCCTCCTGCGAGGACAGACGCTCATCCTCTAACTCCAGCGGAAGTTCGAGCTCGTCGGCAATCTTTTGGGCCACGGCGGCGACGCGCCCGGCCTGGGGGCCGGGCTCACCGGCCATGGTCAAGGGACGTCCGCTTACCAAGATATCGGGCTCATAGTCCTCGACCAGGTAGCGAAACGTCTTTGCCATGCCAGTGACCTCGGCAGCCGGAAGCACCTTGACAGGCATCGCCATCTTGCCATCACGGCTCGAGACGGCAATACCAATCCTGGTCTCCCCTATGTCCAGTGCGAGCGCGACCACAGCGACTACTTAGGTTCTTAGGCGCCGAGCGCGGTCTTGGCGGCCGCGAGGGCATCGGCGATACCGGCAGCATTCTTGCCACCGGCCTGGGCCATGTTGGGACGACCGCCACCGCGACCATCGACCAGGCCCGCGATCTGTTTGATCACGTTACCGGCGTGGAAACCGACCTTCACGGCGTCATCGGAGCCGGCGGCGAGCAGGGCCGGAGTGCCCTTCTCGGTCACGCTGGCAACGACGCAGGCGACGGGACCGGCAACCTTCTGGTGCACGGTATCCCAGACGTTGCGCAGGTCTGCGGCCTCGAGACCCTGGAGCTCGGCGACAACGAGCTTGTAGCCATTCAGCTCGACAGCGCCGTCGATGGCGCTGGAGATCGCATCGGAGGAGCCACCGGTCAGAGCCTTCTTGAGCTTACCGGCGGTCTCGCGCAGCTCGGCCTGCAGGTTCTCCACGCGGGCGGGAACCTCGTCGACGCGGCACTTGAGCGCAGCAGCGGCGGCGTCAACGAGTGCCAGGCGGTCGGCCATGTAATCGAGAGCGCCCTTGGAGGTCACGGCCTCGATACGGCGAACGTTGGAGCCCGTGGAGGACTCGGAAATGATCTTGAACAGGCCGATCTCGGCAGTGTTGGCGGCATGCGTACCACCGCAGAGCTCACGGGAGAACGGCTGATCCTCGGCGCCCACGGAGACAACGCGGACGACGTCGCCGTACTTCTCGCCAAACAGGGCGACAGCACCGGCGCCCTTGGCCTCGTCGATGCCCATGACGCGGGTCACGACCGGCTTGGAAGCGAAGATCTGCTGGTTGACCAGGTCCTCGACAGCCTTGAGCTGCTCGGAGGACAGGGCCTCGAAGTGCGTGAAGTCAAAGCGCAGGTGCTCAGGCGTCACCAGCGAGCCAGCCTGGGAGACATGCTCGCCCAGGACCTGCTTAAGCGCAGCGTCGAGCAGGTGCGTGGCGGTATGGTTGCGGCGCAGGAAGCCACGGCGCTCGGCATTGAGCGCGGCAGTCACGGCAGCACCGACGGTCAGCGTGCCCTCGGTAACGTGGGCGACGTGGGCATACAGGCCGTTGTGGTTCTTGGTATCGGAAATGGTCAGCGCAACGCCCTCGGCGGAAAGCTCGCCGGCGTCGCCCTGCTGGCCGCCCATCTCGGCGTAGAACGGGGTACGGTCGAGCACGACCTCGACGTCCTCGCCGGCGGCAGCGGACTCAACGGACTCACCATTGCGAACGATGGCGACAACCTTAGCGCCCTCGATGACGTCGTTGTCATAGCCGTCGAACTCGGTCGCGGCAACCTTATCGGAAAGCTCGACCCACACGTCGTTGAAGCTGCCCCAGGCATCGCCCTTGGCGTTGGCGCGGGCGCGGGCCTTCTGGTCCTCCATGCAAGCGGTGAAGCCGTCCATATCGACGTCGTGACCGGCAGTGCCGGCGATCTCGACAGTCAGGTCAATGGGGAAACCAAAGGTGTCGTGCAGCTTAAAGGCAACGTCGCCCGGAAGGACGGCGCCGTCGGCGAGCGCGGCCAGGGCCTCGTCCAGGTAAACGCGGCCGTTGTCGAGCGTCGTGGAGAAACGCTCCTCCTCGGAGGCGACGATGCCCTTAACGAGCGCGACGTTCTTGAGCAGCTCGGGATAGGCCTCGCCCATCTGAGCGTTGACCTCGTCGATAAACTTGGTCAGGAAGGCGCCCTCGATGCCCAGCAGACGACCGTGGAACACGGCACGGCGGAGCAGGCGGCGAAGGACGTACTCACGACCCTCGTTACCGGGCAGGATGCCATCGGAGATCATAAAGTCGACGGCACGGGAGTGGTCGGCGATGATGCGCAGGGAGCGGCTGGCACCGGAGTAATCGTCGGCGTCATAGGTCTTGCCGCTGATCTCCTCACCGAGCTTGATGAGGTGCTGCATCAGATCGCCGTCGTAGTTAGCGGTCTTGTGCTGCATGATAGCGGCCATGCGCTCCAGACCCATGCCCGTATCGAGGTTGCGGTGCGGCAGCTCCGGCATGGAGCCGTCCTCCTGGCGGTCGTACTGGGTAAACACGAGGTTCCAGAACTCAAGGAAGCGGTCGCAGTCGCAGCCGGGCTTGCAGTCGGGGCTGCCGCAACCGACCTCCTCGCCCATGTCAAAGTAGATCTCGGAGCACGGACCGCAGGGGCCGGTGGGGCCAGCTGCCCAGAAGTTGTCGTCCTCGCCCAGACGCGAGATGTGATCCTCGGCAACGCCCAGGGAGCGCCACACGTCATGGGTCTCGTCGTCCTCGGTAAAGACGGTGAAGTACAGGCGGTCGAGCGGCAGCTTGAACTCCTTGGTGATGAGCTCAAAGGCCCAAGCGCAGGCCTGCTGCTTGGAGACGCCGCCAAAGGAGAAGTCGCCGAGCATCTCGAAGAAGGACAGGTGACGGCCGTCCTCGCCGATGCAGTCGATGTCGTTGGTGCGGACGCACTTCTGGCAGGAGATCGCGCCGATCTCCTTCATGGTCTTCTTGCCCTGGTAGTACTCCTTAAACTGATTCATGCCGGCGTTGGCAAGCAGCAGCGAAGGATCGTCGGGGACGAGGGACGAAGAAGGATAGAGCTTAAGACCGCGCTCCTCAAAGAAGTTGAGGAACTTAGAGCGAATCTCGGCCGTAGTCATTGACGGGTAGTCAGCACTCATAGAGGGAATCTCCTCGGTTTCACATCGAAACAGTTCAAACGTAACGATATTACCATCCCACCGCGCCTGTGCAAAAAAGAGGGCCGCCAAACAGCGACCCTCCAGCGAAAGTGCATGTTATTTAGGACTAAGCAATCGTTTAAAAAAATGGTTTTAGTAAAATACCAATAAGAATCATCCGGAAGGAGCGACCGATGAATACCAAACGATTTGTCCTGAATGCACTTCTGGTAGTAGCACTTTTAGTGCTTTTGGCTTTCTCCTGCTGGTACGCAAACCAACCAGCATTTGGCTACGTATTGTATTCAGTAGTGTCCGGCGATATGACCTATGGACCTCTACGCGCAATTGACGTTCTCTTTTTCTATGTAGCCGGCCCCTTATCAATCGCCTTGCTCGCGTTTCTTGTCATTTACAACATCAAGAAACGCTAACAGGATCTATTTGGAATCCGAATCGTCCATGGAGCCGTCGATGCCGGTTTTGGTGTCGTCGTTCGTATTGGAATCATCATCCCTGGCGAAGGGGTTCTTGAAAAAGCCTGTCGCGTCGGGCTGAAGACCCGAGAGCTTGATCCAGGGATTATCGAGCTCGGGCTTGGGCATGGCCTGGGCCTCCGGCGCGGTCTCGTTGCCGATGAGCTCCGACTCGTAGATGAAGGTGTCGTCGCCGAGCGCGTCGTAGGCGGCAACCGGTTTGCCCTCGGTGTCGCGATACGGCGTGCCCTTAAACACGGCGCCGTCGTAGGCAACGAGCTGGCGGCCGGTCTCGTTCTCAAAGTAATACACGAAGATACCCTTGAGGGCCGCGCATAGCGGGATGGCGATGATCATGCCGATGGGGCCCATGAGCGCCGAGCCAATGACGAGCGCCGTCAGGCTCATGATGGGATGCACCTGCACCGAACTCTGCATGACCTTAGGCGAAATCACGTTATCGGTGACGTTTTGCGCGATCATCGTCACAATGAGCGTCCATAACGCCAACATGGGGCTGAACATAAAGCCGAGTATCGTGGCGATTGCCGCGCTCACCCAGGGACCAACAACCGGAACCAAATGCATGATGCCGGTAAAGATGGCCATGAGCGCCGCGTACGGGTGCCCGATGATCATAAAACCGATAAAGGCTAAGATACCACCGCAAATGGACGTCACGACCATACCGCGCATGTAGCCACCGACGGAACGAGAAAGAATCGCGACCATAAAGCGGTACGAGGTCTCCTTCTCCTGACCGATGATGGTGCAGATCTCGTGGTGCATGCGTGGGTAGTCGCAGGCCATCCAGTAGGCAAGCACCAGGCCCAGGAAGATCACGAACAGCTGCGAAGCCGTGTTGGTGATAAGCGGGAACACACCGCGGCCGAGCTCAGCAGCGATCTGAGACACATATTTCGACGCCACGGTAACGAGCGAGGACAGGTTGTTGTCCAGATACTCCTTGAGCGGCGTGTTGTTGAGCGTCTTGGCGTTCGAAATCATTTCGTTGAGGTCGCCGCCGGCAACACGAAGCTGCCCAGGCAGGCGGCTCAGGACTTCCATGATCTGGCCGAACAAAATCGGCGACAGGATGCAGACGACACCGACGAGTACGGCCACAACCACGATGAGCGCGACGAGCGAACCGATACCGCGATTCACACCATGATGCTCGAGCCAATTGGTAATGGGCGACATCACAAAGGCGATGATGGAACCGACGGCCAGAAACTCAATAACCGGCGCCAAGATGCCCATGAGGTTGAAGATGACGGCAGCAATCGCAATGCATCCAACAACAGCCCAGATGCGCAGGGTCAGAATACGGGCATCACGCAGTGTACGGTCGGTTTGTTGGGGGTGCTCACTCATGAACGAATCATCACTCCGTCGGGATCGATCTTGTCCTGAATCTTTTTAAGCGTGCGGCGTAGCAGACGCGAAACCTGCACCTGGGAGATGCCCAGCTTCTTGGCGATCTCGATCTGGGTCATGCCCTTCACAAAGCGCAGCTCAATCACTTCGCGCTCGCGCGGCGAGAAATCACGGATAGCTTCCTCGATCACCAAGCGGTCATCGGTAAAGTCAAGCTCGTTGTCGTCGTCGGCATAACGGTCGAGAATCGAGGGCGCATCATCGGAATCAGACGCGCCTGGGGCCTCGATGGGCACCGAGGTATAGGCCGAGGACGATTCCATGGCCTCCAGCACCTCGTCGACGGTCACGTCCAAGTATTCGGCGATTTCTTCGACCTTGGGCGAACGCTGTAGCTCGTTGGTGAGTTTATCGGTGGCTTGGTTAACCTTGGCCGAGAGTTCCTGCAGACGGCGCGGCACGCGTACGCTCCAGCCCTTATCGCGGAAATGACGCTTGATCTCGCCCAGAATGGTCGGCGTGGCAAACGTCGTGAACTCAAGCCCGCGCTCGGGGTCAAAGCGGTCGATTGCCTTAAGCAAGCCCAGGTAGCCGACCTGCATAAGGTCGTCGAGAGGCTCGCCGCGGTTTTTAAATTTGTTGGCAAGAAACCTTACCAGGTTCATATGGGACATGACGAGTTGCTCGCGGGCGTCCGGATCACCGGTCTCCTTGTAGCGACGAAACAGCTCGCGGGTTTTCTCCTTGTCCCAAGCGGTCTTACCGCTCCGGGAACGTTCGGTCATATTAGATATCCGCCTTGAGGTCGAGGGAAAGCGTTAGGGGTGCCGCAGTCTTTTCGTAGGAATCGCACACACTCGCCAGGATGAGCTCGGCATACACAGCAGCCTGATCATCCTCATCGACGGTCGCCCGATCGCCGAACGTAAAGGTCATGCCGACATGGGTCTCGTCAACGTCGAATGCAATGGTGATGTCATCGGAATCAACAGCCGTACAGCCAAAGATGAAGGCCTCTTCGGCGGCCATGCGAATGTCCTCGATGCGGTCGACGGACATGGAGCACAGGGCGCCGACGTTGGCGGCCGTCATGCGCACCAGGCGCGCCAGACGCGGGTCACCGGCAACAGTCAGCGTGATGGGGCAGGTTGCTTCACTACTCATCGCAGGACTCCTCGGAGGTCTCGGCGGGCGTGTAGGTGTAGTACTGAGCCGGCTTAGTAGCAGGTTTTTTCGTATCTTCGGCGCCTTCGGCGGCTTCATCCTCGGCCTCACCAATCAGAACGCGCTCAGTGGGCTGCTCGGCCTCCGCGGCGGCAGCGGCGAGCTTGCGCTCAGCGTCGGCTGCAGGAGCCTTCACCTTATTGAAGAACTTCTGCACGGCACCGGCGGCGGAGTCGGTCACGCTCGACACGGCGTTGCTGGCCTCGGCCATGCTGCCCGTGACCTCAGAGATATCGCGAACGACCGCCTCAACCTCAACGAGGTTGGACGTCAGGGCGTCGACGGCAGTCTTGCTCGACTTAAGCAGCGGCTCAACCTGAGCAAGCGCCGGCGTGAGCTCGTCAACGGCGCCATCGAGCTTTGCCACCACGGGCTGCGCCTCGGCAATGGTGTTGTTGAGGTCGGTCACCGTCTTGTCGAGCGAATCGACAACGGTGCGGGTTTTGCGCAGGGTGAGCGCAAGTTCAACGATAGCCCACACGCCGGCAACGGCGAGCAGCAGCAAGGCGATTTGAATGGGACTCATACAAGCCTCCCAAAGGAATCGAAATACAGACGCTTTCAATGGTACCCCAAAGGGGACCGAACATGCCAAGAGCTGATACGTGGGACAAAATTATCAGCAGCTACTTCGGCGCGTTCCCGCTGCGGTCGCGTTCGCTTTGCTCTACGCGCCATTCTTCCCAGCCTCGACCGGCGGGCTGCCAAAACGCGCCGCGCTCCAGGCCTTCGGGCAAATATCGCTGATCGACCCAGCCCTCGGGATAATCGTGCGGATACTTGTACACACCGTACTCATCGCTGCCCGGACGGTGGCGGTCGCGCAGGTAGCTCGGTACCTCGCGCAGTCCACTGTTATGGATATCGGCCAGCGCCGCATCGATCGACGCCTCGCAGGCATTGGACTTGGGCGCCAAGCACACATAGAGCGCCGCTTGCGCCAAGTTGATGCGACACTCGGGATAGCCAATGACCTCGGCAGATTTAAACGCTGCATGCGCCACCAACAGCGCCTGCGGATCGGCATTGCCGACGTCCTCAGAAGCATGAATCATAATGCGGCGGGCGATAAACTTAGGGTCCTCCCCCGCATCAATCATGCGCGCGAGCCAATAAATGGTGGCATCGGGGTCGCTGCCGCGCATGGACTTGATAAACGCACTGATGATGTCGTAGTGCATATCGCCGTTTTTGTCATACGAAAACCCACGGCGTGGGTTGGCAATCTTCACATCGTCGACCGTGATGGGATACCGCTCCCCCGCTGCCGGAGCCGGCGTACCCTCGGTGTCGGGGCGCGTCACGGCGATTTCGCTCGCCAGCTCGAGCGTCGTCAGGGCCGAGCGCGCGTCGCCCGCGGCCAACGTGCAGATGGTCTTAACCGTATCCTCATCGGCCGAGAACTTGCCGTTCAAGCCCTGCGGCGCCTCGAGCGCACGCTCGATAAGCGTTTCGATATCCTCGTCTTTTAGGTGCTCAAGCTCCACCACGCGTCCGCGCGACAACAGTGCGGAGTTGACCTCGAAGTACGGGTTCTCGGTCGTGGCACCGATCATAATGACAGTGCGGTTTTCGACAGCGTGCAACAGCGCATCCTGCTGCGACTTCGAAAAGCGATGAATCTCGTCAATAAACAAGATGGTGCGACGGTCGTACGTATTCAGACGCGTCTTTGCCTCGTCAATCACGCGACGAAGGTCCTTCACGGTACCCGTCACGGCGCTGACCTCGACAAACTCGCTCTTGGTATGGTTGGCGATGATATGCGCCAGCGTGGTTTTGCCCGTGCCGGCAGGACCATACAGGATCACGCTCGACAGCACGTCGTGCTCAATCGCCGCACGCAGCCACGAACCCTTTCCCACGGCCTTTTGCTGGCCCACGTACTCATCGAGCGAATTGGGGCGCATGCGCACCGCGAGCGGTGCATTCTTAAAGGAACGCTCGCGCGTCGAGGCAGAAAAAAGGTCGTCCATAGCCATCCAGTGTATCCATCAAAATCGTTGTTCTTCAACAGTATACCGAAAAGATACGAACTACCGTTCGTTAATATAGGTGCGATGCGGAAACTTTAGACCCGGGAACAGTTTGCTCGTCAGCTCGCAGAAGTAGCCGTCCGTCATGCTCGCGATGTAATCCACCACGGCTTGGTCCCTGTCGTCCTGCCAAGAATAGGTGCGGTCGTAGTAGGAAAGTTGTCGCTCAATACGTGAAATATGATGCTTAAAGATGTAAGAAGATTCGTCCCCATCATGTAAATCCAGCAGGCAACGGTCGTAGAGCTTTTCGAACGCCTCGCGCAGCTCCGCCTCGGAATCGCCCTCGATGCCACCCTTGCTGTAGATCTTCTCGTAGTTCTCGCGCTTGGCTCGGCGGATTTCCTCAAACAGGTCCTCGCTCATCTCGATACGCGGTTTGCCGTAACTATGCTCAACGATATCGACAGAAGCGTGCGTGAGGATCCAGCTGTTGTAAAAACCGCCCAGATCGTCGTCAAAAGCGTCGGGTTTAAGCAGGCCCGCCGCAATCGCATCCTGGCGATCACGACCGACGTAGGCGAGGATATCCGATATGCGCACGACGCAGCCCTCGAGCGTCATGGGGCGCAGATGCTCAATCGCGCTATAACCCGTGGCGATGCAATCCTCGACTGTCTGATCGAACTGGTCAAAGGATGCCATGCTCGACAGCTCAAACACGCGCTGCTCATACTCGCCGTTGTGGCACAGCACACCATCGAGCGTCTGGAGCGACACGTTGCGGCCATAGAGCGAATCGAGCACGCGCACCGACTGCACGTTATGGAAAAAGAAACGACCGGTGCGCTCGTGATAGATATCGTTGAGGAAGCGCTCGCCGGCATGGCCGAAGGGCGTATGTCCCAGGTCATGGCCCAGACCAATTGCCTCAATCAGGTCGCAATTGAGCCCCAAGGCGCGACCGATATCGCGCGCAATGCGCGAGACGAGCTGCACATGCAGGCCACGACGCGACAAGTCGTCGTTGCTGCGAAAGCTAAAGACCTGCGTTTTACCTGCATAGCGGGTGTATGCCGGCAGATGGAGGATTTTTTCGGTATCGCGCATAAAGCTGGGGCGCATAAGCGTGCCCCTGTCCGCGGCACGGTCGATGCGACGAATGACCTGGTCGTCGTTGCAACGATACGGATTGACAGCGCCCGAAGCACGATCGGCGGCAATGCGCTCGATAAGCTCGGGCGACAACGCCGAGGGAATACGGTCCATACGTGCCTTGATGGCGGACGTATCTTGATTAGTTGCCATGGCATGCTCCTTAAGAAGGATGCGCAATCGGTTACAGCGTGCAGCCCACGACCTCGATTATGGCAAAAATCGGCACCAAAAACGGCAGCAATGGCAGGGAGCGCGATTTTGTGATAAGGCAGGCGATGGCAAGAAACAGGAGCGCGGCAGCAAATGCCACGATACCGCCCAAGGGGTCAAGCGTGCAAAGCGCGAAGAGTGCCTTGACATCTCCCATGCCAATACCCGGGGCTTGACGAAGGCGCCGCCAGAGAGACTCGGTGAGCACGAGCGCGAGATAGACGATAGCGGCAAGACCAGCATGATCAAAAGCCGTGTCCATGCCACGATCGAGCCAAACCCCCGCAAACGCTGCCACGGCACAAACCCCGGCAAGCGCATTCGGGAACCGCCGCTCACGAGCATCGATGACGGCGCCGGCGATGGCGCACAGCCAAAACGGGATATAGACCATCGAGCACCTCCTCGAGTTGCATCGCAAAAGCAAAAACCACCACAAAGGTACCTGTCCCCTTTGCGGTGGTTTTGGTGGTGGTTATTTGGCGCCTTGCATGACCTCGTCGAGGGTGACGCTGACGGCGTGCTGCGTCGGGACCCAGTCGACCTTCAGGAACAGTGCAGCCACCGTGATGGGGATATAGCTGAACATAAAGATCGGGAAGGTGAACAGGTTGGTCACCAAGCGCCACTTTTGCGCACAGTGAATGTGTTTGTACTCAAAGATGGTCGTAAGCAGCGCCAGGATAAAGAAGGTCTGGTACATCATCGCAAAGGTCATGATGAGCGAGGCGGCACAAGCCTGCATCTCGACCTCGGTAGCCAAGAAGCCGTGCGAGAGCCCGCCCACGATGAGGAAGGTCGCGTTGGCGAGCATCGAGATCAGCGACAGCAGCATACCCGGCGCGATGGTCATAAACATATCGTAGGCGGCAAAGCGGTGATAGCGGAAGGTCGACTTGACCAGGTGCTTGCCATAGGTAAAGAACACCTGGTAGAAGCCCTTGGTCCAGCGCATACGCTGCTTCCAAGACGCCTTAAACGTCACCGGCTGCTCATCAAAGAACTCCGCCGGCGCATAGCCGATGCGAATGCCGTGAATGGCACAGAACGTGGTGAACTGAATATCCTCGGTCAGCGTATGGAATTGCCAGCCGTGCATACCCTCGATCACGCTCGCCGAGATGAGGTAGCCCGAACCCGAAACGGCACACGACGTCTTGCAGATATTACGCGCATTGTTGAGGAAGCGCGCCTCGCGAAGATACCAGGTGGCGTTGGCAGCCGAGATCCACGAGCTGCCGAAGTTCTTGGAGTTTCGATAACTCGTGACCACGTGAAAGCCCTGGTCAAAGGCATCATTCATCTTGGAGACGTAATCGCGGGAGATAACGTTATCGGCATCGAAGATAAAGTAGCCCTCAAAGGTATCGGGATACTCGTTGAGAATGCGGTCGAAACCAAAGTCCATGACCCAGCTCTTGCCCTTGCGGGCGAGATCGTTGCGCTCATAGACGATAGCACCGGCCTCGCGCGCGAGCTGTGCGGTGTTGTCGGTGCAGGCATCGGCGACGACAAAGACCTCGATAAGCTCGGACGGATAGTCCTGGTCCTTGATGGAACGCACGAGGTTGGCGATCACCGCTTCCTCGTTATGCGCGGCGATAAAGAAGGCATAGCGATGGAGCTTTTTGGCCTTAGGAGGTGCGACCTCACCGCGCAGGGCGCCGATGATAAAGAAGACCACCTGGTACAGAAAGCAGACCGTGAGCAACGTGACCACAATCTGGTTAAAGATCACGATGGGCGTGTTGGTTTGTAAAAAGGCGAGCATGCAGGCTCCCGAGAACGCGTTACGTAAACAACCGTATATCTTACCGCAGGCTAGAGACGTTCAAGAAACCACCTAATACTGGCTAGGCTTCGAGCAGACCGAGCTGAGGGACGATCTCATCTCCAGCGGTCGTGCGACCAAGCGAGCGCGGGGCCAGGTCGTCCAAGACGGCAGCGAGATCCCACGGTAACTCATCGCGGCACTCGATGCGCTCCCCCGTCACGGGATGGTCGAACGCCACGCGCCAAGAATGAAGGAATTGCCTGGTCAGGCCCTGATCGGCGCGCGCATCGCACTTGCCGTAGAGAGGATCGCCCACGCAGGCGTGATTGATATGACGCATATGCACGCGAATCTGATGCGTACGACCGGTAAACAGGTGGCATTCCACGAGCGTATAGCCGTCGTCGAAGCGCGAGGAATCAAAGCGCTCAAGGACCTTAAAGGTCGTAATAGCCTGACGCGCGAAGGGATCATCGGAGACCGCCATCTTAACGCGGTCACGCGTGGATCGGGCGATACCGGTGTTAATGGTTCCCTCGTCCATGGCAATGTGTCCGTGAACAAGCGTGATATAGCGACGGTCGAGCGTACGCGTACGGATGAGATTCTGGAGCGCGCGCTGGGTATCGTCGTCCTTGGCCGCAAGCATGAGGCCCGAGGTATCGCGATCCAGGCGATGCACGATACCGGGACGGTCCTCGCCCTGCACGGTACCAAGATGGTCGATGCCGCAGTGGTAAACCAGGGCGTTCGCTAGCGTACCGCTCTCGTGACCGTGAGCGGGATGACACACCAGGCCACGCTGCTTGGAGAGCACGATGAGATAGTCGTCCTCATAGCGAATGTCGAGCGGAATGGCCTCGGGGATCACGTCGGCGGGATCGTGCGGCTCAGGAAGATCGACCGAAATGCGGTCGCCGGCACGCACGGCGTACTTTTTAGACAGGCAGGTCTCGCCATTGACGGCAACGGCACCGCCCTCGATCAGATGCGCACAGGCAGAACGCGTAGGGCAGCCGTCATTGGCGCCCAGGTAGGCATCGAGACGCTGACCAGCGGAATCGTCGGCAACAAGAATATGGATGTCGGCCATTAACGCTCATTCCTTTCGCGAATCTTGCGGGCACGCTCCCCACGCTGCTTAGCCTTGCGCTTGGCGCGGGCCTCGTCACGGGCGTTAAGCTCGGCGGTCGCATCAACCTCGCGGGCCGCGGGACTCAAGAACATGTAGCCGATAAGGGCGAGCACGACGCCCACGGTAATGCCGATATCGGCAACATTGAAGACGGGGAAGTCGATGAAGGTGGTGGCAATATAATCGGTCACATAGCCAAAGGCCAAACGGTCGATAGCGTTGCCGATGGCACCGCCCGCAACCATCGCCATGCCCACAACCTCCAGGTGGGCAAGCTGAGGTGCGTGAACGAGATACACGGCAATGGCGATAATGACCGCCAGCGCCAGCACGGCAAATGCAATGCCATGCCCCTCGCCCATGCTAAAAGCAGCGCCGATATTGCGGACAAACAGGAAGTCGATCACGCCGGGGATAACGGTCACATGCAGAGCATCGCCCACGGCACGAACCGCAAGCTTGGTCAGCTGGTCAACAAGCAGCACAACCAACGTCACCCCGCCAGCAACACCCAACCGCCAACGCAAAGGCGGCGTCATATCCCCAGTACGAACCAAATCAATCCCCTACCCTCAGAGAACCGAATTCCGTTAAACACAAATATCCATCTTATAGTGTCCAACAATGGAAACGTCGCTCAATCGTCACCGACAGCGAAAACCCGCCAGAGCGAGCAAGGTGCCTTGAAGCAAGGCGGCATAGACCTTCTGGTCATGCCGCCGAAGCCGAAAGGCAGATTGCCGCTCTGGCGGGTTTGCAGCGTCAAGCAGTTACGCGGTTTGTAAAACCGCGTAACCTACAGCGCCTCGGCGCAGCGCTTGCAGATATGCGCGTGGCCGTTGTACTCGCCGACGGTGGTGCGGTAGTTCCAGCAACGGTCGCAGCATTCGCCCTCGGCAGCCTCGATGGCAACGGAGAGCTCCTCACCCTGGGTCAGCTCAACATCGGAGACGATGTAGAACTCGGCAAGATCAACGGCCTTTTCGCCGGTCAGCAGCGCGTACATCTCGGCGGGAACGACCGCCTTGACGCGGACCTGCTGGCTCTTGGTAAAGGTGCCAGCGGAGCGGGCATCCTCAAGGGCCTTGGTCACAGCGCTACGGAGCTCGAGCGACGCCTCGAGCACGCCCTCAAACTCATTGGCCTCGTCGACCGTGATAGGCGACTTGTACCAATCGAGCAGGGCAGCGTACTTCTGGTGATCGACGCAGCCGGCGGGCGCGTAGGCCATGGCCTCGTCGACCGTGTAGGACAGGATCGGCTGCAGGTCGCGCATGAGCATCGAGAAGAGCTCGGCCAGCACGGTCTGGGCGCTGCGACGCTCGAGCGAGCCGGGCTTGTCGCAGTACAGACGGTCCTTCAGGGCGTCGAGGTACACGTTGGAGAGCTCGGTGACCACGAAGTCGTAGAGCGCACGGTAGGCGCGCGGGAACTCGTAGCTGGCGTAGGCGTCGTCGACCTCGGCCTGGACCTGGGTCAGGCGGGCAACCATGAGCTTGTCGAGCGGCAGCAGGTCGGCAAAGGCGACGCCGTCGGTCTCGGGCTCAAACTGGCCCTCGAGCTCGGAGAGCAGGAAGCGCAGCGTGTTGCGGAAGCGACGGTAGGCATCAGAAGTACGAGCGAGAATCTCGTGGTCGATGGACACGTCGGAGCTGGTGTCGACTGAGGCAACCCACAGGCGGATGATGTCGGCGCCCATCTCGTCGCAGACCTTATTGGGGTCGATGACGTTACCGAGCGACTTGGACATCTTGCGGCCCTGGCCGTCGAGGGTGAAGCCCTGCGAGACGACCGCCTTGTACGGAGCGTGGCCGTTGGCGCCCACCGAGGTGAGCAGCGAGCTCTGGAACCAACCGCGGTGCTGGTCGGAGCCCTCGAGGTACACGTCCGCCGGATACTCCAGCTCGGGACGGTACTCGCAGACGGCCTTCCAAGACACGCCGGAGTCCCACCACACGTCGAGAATGTCCTTATCGGCCTTGAGGTGATGACCGCCGCACTTGGGGCAGACGCAGGCCTCGCCCAGGTAGCTCTCGGGAGCGTCGGTGAACCAGGCGTCGGAGCCCTTCTCGTGGAAGAGCTTGATGACGGCGTCGAGCGTGGCGTCGTTCATGACCTTCTCGCCGCAGTCGGCGCAGGTGTAGCTGGGAATAGGCACGCCCCAGTTACGCTGGCGGCTGATGCACCAGTCGGGACGCTGCTCGACCATGGCGCCAATGCGGTTGGCGGCGTGGGCCGGATACCACTTGACGTTCTCGCGGACCTCCTTGCCAGCCTCCTCACGAAGACTGGTCTTGTCCATCGAGACAAACCACTGGTCGGTAGCACGGAAGAGCACCGGATGCTTGCAGCGCCAACAGTGCGGATAGCTGTGCGTGATCTTCTTCTCGAGGACCAGGGTGCCGCGCTCGCGCAGGAACTCGATGATGTGCGGGTTGGCCTCGTCGGTATCCATACCGCTGAAGGGGCCACCGGTGCCAAACTCCTCGCCGGTGTAGAACTTGCCGTCATCATCGACCGGCATGCAGATGTCGGTGATGCCCTCCTTGAGACAGGCGAAATAGTCGTCGACGCCGTGGCCGGGCGAGTTGTGGACGATACCGGTACCGTCATCGACACCGACGTAATCGGCCAGCAGCGCGACACCCTCGACACCGTCGAAGATCGGCTGCTTGTAGTGGATGTGATGGAAGGTCTCGGCGGGAACCACGTAAGGCTTGCCGTCGACCATGACCGGGGTGTACTCCCAGCCAAACTCCTCGCAGCACTTGGGAGCCAGGTCCTCGAGCATGACCTCGGCGCGACCATCGTGCTCGACGGCGACATAAGCGGCGCCGGGCTTGAGGGAGACAGCCTGGTCGGAGGGGATGGTCCACGGCGTGGTCGTCCAGATGATAAAGTCGACCGGGCCATCGAAGTTCTCGAGGCCGGCGGGCTTAGTGGTCATCTCGAAGCGCACGAAGATGGAGGGGCTCGTCTCGTCGGAGTACTCGATCTCGGCCTCGGCAAGAGCGGTGTGGCAGTGCTTGCACCAGTGCACGGGCTTATGGCCGCGATAGATCATGCCCTTGTCGAACATGGCCTTAAAGACCTCGATGTCGGCGGCGTCGTGCTGGTGATAGAGCGTCAGGTAGGGGTTGTCCCAGTCGCCGAGCACGCCCAGGCGACGGAAACCGGCCTTCTGCAGCTCGATGTTCTCGACAGCGAACTTGTTGCAGAGCTCGCGGATCTTAGCCGTGGAGGTCTGGTTGAACTTCTCGGTGCCGAGCTTCTCCTCGACCTTGTGCTCGATAGGCTGACCGTGGCAGTCCCAACCGGGGACATAAGGGACTTCGCAGCCCTGCATCATCCAGTAACGGTTGATCATGTCCTTGGAGATCTTATTCATGGCGTGGCCGATGTGGATCGGGCCGTTCGCGTACGGAGGACCGTCGTGCAGCACGAACTTCTTATGACCCTCGTTCTTCTTCAGAACTTGCTCGTAGACCTTGTTGTCCTGCCAGTCCTTGAGTCGCTTGGGCTCGGACATGGAAAGACCGGCACGCATGGGAAATCCGGTTTTGGGCAGATTCATCGTCTGCTTGTACTCGTTTGCCACGGTACCCCTTTCTTGTCGTGGGCGTGCACGCCCTCTGGGCACCAAAAAAGCGCCCGTCCCTGCAAGCTGGGACGAAGCGCCACAAAACGAGCAGACTGCCCGCAAAAGCTCTTCGCTTAACCACCCAGCTTAGATGCCCTCGCCCGCGTCGCCGCGCGCTCGCATCCGTTACTCGGCTGGCCTGTATCGACGACCATCTCGGCGATGTCTACTAAGACGAACCTGTGCGGCGCGTCCGTTGGGACCGCAGCTCCGGGGTGATTTTCATCGGTCGCATGCACGGGCTCTCAGCACTCCCCGCTCTCTGTGGCATGCGGATGGCCGACTACTCGTCCCCATCAACGCTTATGCGGAGTATGCTAGCACGTTCCGCGCCGGCGAAAAACCCTCAACACTGGTTTCATACTTTAGAAATTTCTCGCGAGCACAGACCTTCTCTTGGAGCAAAATACCTGAAAGCACTTTATCGAACGAAAGAAGGCTGCTGTGCGCACGATTGGAATGAGCGATTACACCGTTGGCGAGGATTGCTTTGCCGAGCTGCCCGCCGCGCTGGCCGAGTACGGAGCGACGAAGGTCGCCATCATTGGCGGCAAGCGAGCCCTGGCCGCGGCGCTACCGGGTATCGAGGCGGCGCTTGAGGGCACCGATGTCAAGGTCCTGGAGACGCGCGTCTATGGCACCAACAGCACGCGTGCCAACATCGCCAAAGTCGTGAACTCCCCTGCCTGCCAGGAGGCCGACGTGCTCATCGCCTGTGGCGGCGGCAAGGCGCTCGACACCGTCAAGACCGCGGCCATTGAGCTCAAGAAGATCGTCTTTACGGTACCGACGATCTGCTCCAACTGCTCCGCCGCGACCGCCATTGCCGTCGTGTACAACGATGACGGCTCGCTCGAGGGCTATTCGTATCCCAACCGCCCCGCGCACATCTTCATCAATCCCAAGATCATTGCCGAGGCACCGGCCGAGTACTTCTGGGCCGGCGTGGGCGATGCCCTGTCCAAGCAGCCCGAGGTCGAGTACGCCACGAGCGCCGGCAATCTGGAGCACACAGCCGGCCTTGGCCTGGCACTCGCGCACACCTGCTCCGAACCGCTGTTTACCTATGGCGTGCAGGGTCTTGAGGACGTTCGCCAGAACCTGTCGACCGAGGCCGTCAAGCAGATCGCGCTCGATATCGTGGTCAACACGGGTTATGTCTCGAACCTCACGAACCAAAACGATTACTACTACAACTCGAGCGTGGCGCATGCGTTCTACAACGCCACCTGCAGCATCCCGCGCGAGGGAACGTATCTGCACGGTGAGGTCGTAAGCCTGGGTGTGCTCGTGTTGTTTGCCTATACGGGCGATACCGAGAACCTTGAGCGCTACGCCGCCTTTAACAAGCAGATGGGCCTGCCCGTGACGCTTGAGCAGGTCGGCCTTACCGAGGCGGATATCCCGGCCCTGTGCGAGTTCGCGCACGCTACCAACGAGTGGAAGCAGGGCAACCCGGAGCCCTTCACCGACGAGAAGTTCGCTGCCGCCATCAAGGCCGCCAACGCCTACGGCCACACCATCTTGGCCTAACCTGCCAAAACCACCACAAAGGGGACAGGCACCTTTGTGGTGGTTTTTATTGCTGCAGTATGCTCGGGTCGAATTCACTTGCGGGGATTACGCGGTAGCCGTGGCGCAGGAGTAGATCGACGAAGACACCGTTGCCCGCCGTGAGCGTGCCGCTGAAGGTTCCGTCGTAGATACGGCCGACGCCGCACGAGGGGCTTCGGTCCTGCAGTACGCACGCGACGATCTCGGACGGGCCGCCTGCCTGCTCGCACATATCGAGCGCGCGCTGGGCGCCCATGCGAAACTCGCGGTCGACCGACACGCCCTCGCGGGTACGAACTTCACCATTCACAATCTCGGACGGGTCGCGCGGCGTCGGCAGGCCGCCAAAGACCTCGGGGCATACCAGCAGCACCTCGGTCCCCGTGCGTTCGCACGCTTCGACCAGCTCACGATGATAGTTGTCGAGCCCGTTGTACTTGCAGCTCTCGCCCATCAGGCAGGCGCTCACCACGATCTTCATTTACCAACCTCCCATGGTAGATTTTTGGGACATGCCAAAA
>CAKTWW010000040.1 GCA_934630855.1 uncultured Collinsella sp. | reverse complement strand
GACGCCCCTGAGCTGGGTGCCGCTCGCCTGGCCCGCGCGCCTGGGGTCGCTCGGGGTGGAGGCCTTCATCGACGCCGCACGCGCGGCGGGCCCTCTCCTCACTACTGCGCTCGCTAGTCTCGTGCTCACCCTGGCAGCCGACGCCGTCCTTCTCGCCTGGTTCTGCCGCTTCGAGGACGGGAAGGCAGATGCGTAGGAAGCCGCTCGCCGTCATGCTCGTCCTCCTCTCCGCAGCGCTCGTCCTGGGCGGGAATGCCCTGCTCGACGCCGGCTGGGGGTCGGCGCTGCGCTCGATCGCCGACCGCGTGCTGCCCAACCCTGAGATCGCCATGTGGGCGCCCGCGCCCGAGCCCGGCAGCCACGCGAGCTCCTACGCCGACGCCACCGGGGCGGGGGCAAACTACGTCTACCTGGTGGACGCGGCAGACGACACAGGCAATGCCCGAGAGCTCCAGCTCATCTTCTTCGGGCGGGAGTCGGACGGCGAGGGCTGGCTCGAGATCGAGGCGCGCGGCGGCTCGGGCGTGCGCTACCGCGTGTGCGACGCAGCCGAGGCACCCGCGGCCGCGCGCAGGGTTCTGGACCGCTGAGCGCAGCGCTAGTACAATTCCGACGAGAGTTTCAGGAGGTCGAACATGGCGAGGATACTGGCAGTGGATGATGAACGGGCTATCCTCGACGCGCTCGCGCGCGTCCTCGGCCGCGACGGCCATGAGGTCGTCAGGGCGGCGGGCCCGACGGCGGTCCCGGGGATGGACCTCTCGCGCTTCGACCTCGTGCTCTGCGACGTCATGATGCCGGGGCTCGACGGCTTCGAGCTCGTGCGGCAGATCCGCCCGGACTTCGACGGCCCCATCGTCTTCCTGACCGCGCGCGTGGCCGAGGAGGATGCCGTGGCCGCCTACGGCCTGGGCGCCGACGACTACGTCCGCAAGCCCTTTGGGGCCGCAGAACTGCGCGCCAAGGTCGCGGCCCATCTACGCCGTGAGCGCCGGCCGCGCTCGCACGCCCTCTCCTTCGGGGAGGTGCGGATCGACCTCGGGGCACGCGGCCTCGCCGTGGGCGGCGAGGCCGTGCCGCTCACGCCCACCGAGTACGCCATCTGCGAGTACCTCGCCCGCCACCCCGGGCAGGTCATGAGCCGCGCGCAGATCCGCGAGGCGGTGCTCGGCTGGGAGAGCGACGCCGACGACGCGGCCATATCCATGCAGGTCAGCCGCGCCCGGAGGAAACTCTCCGAGGCCGGCGCCGATCCGATCGCGACCGTCTGGGGGATGGGGTACAAGTGGCAGCTCTGAAGATCGGGGCGCGAGGTCGCGGGGGCATGCCGCTCTCCTTCGTCATCGCGCGCTACTTCGTCTACGCGTTTGCGGCGGTCGCCACGGCGTGGCTCGTCTCGTTCATGGTGCTCTCCGTGGCGATCAACGCGGGCTTCGTCTACGAGGCAAGCTGGGGACCGGCCAATGCGCGCGAGGTCGCGGAGGGCCTGGCACGCGACGGCGTCTGCGGGCAGCAGGACGTGCCGACGGCGTACCGCTACCTCATCCTGAACAAGGACGGATACGTGCTGATGACAGACCTCGAGAGCACGCGGCTCGAGTGCGCGACGGAAATGGCCCGTACGGCACTCGCCGCTGATCCGGGCACAGTGGAGATCGAGGGCGGGGGCTCGGGCCTCACCTACGCCGCGTTCCCGCTCAAGGACGGCGGGGCCTGCGCACTCGTCAGCGAGTACCTGCCGCAGTGGGTCTCGCGCGATCTCGCCAGCCTGCTTCCCAACCCGCAGAACCTCATGCTCGTCGGCGCCACGGCGGGAAGCGCGCTCGCGCTCGCGCTCGTGGCGCGCCGCGCGAGCCGCGTGATCTCGCGCAAGATGGGCCGCTCGCGGAGGCGGCGGGGCGCGTCGGCGCGGGGGAGCTCGACTTCGCGGTCGGCAGCACCAACGTGCGCGAGGTGAACGACGTCCTCGCCGCGATGGACGCCATGCGGGCCTCCCTCGCCGAGTCGCTCGAGGCCCGCTGGGCCGCGGAGCGGGGGCAGCGCGAGCAGGTGGCGTCGCTCGCCCACGACCTCAAGACGCCGCTCACCGTGCTGCGCGCCAACGCCGACTTCGTGGCGGAGGAGCTGGAAGACGAGAAAGACGCCGACCTCGCGGCCGCCGCGCGCGACATAGCCGGCAGTGTCGAAAGGCTCGACGGCTACGTGCGCCTGCTCATCGAGGCCTCGCGCGGGTCCGGCGGGGCGGAGAGGGCCCCCATGCGGCCGGCCGAGCTCTGCGAACAGGTCCTCGCCGAGGCCGCCCAGATCGCCCGGGCGCGAGGCGTGACGCTCAACGCGGCCACGGGCCCCACTGTCGCGGGCGCGCCCGAGGCCCTACTCGACCGAACCGCCCTGGCGCGAGCCGCCGCGAACCTCGTGGCCAACGCCGCCGAGCACGCGCGCTCGCGCGTGGCGGTCTCCTGCGACGTCGCGGGCGGACACCTCGTCATCGAGGTCGCCGACGACGGACCGGGCTTTTCTCCCGCCGCCCTCGAACGCGGCTGCGAGCGCCTCTTCACAGACGACTCGTCCCGCTCTTCGCGCGACGGAGGCCGCCACTACGGGCTCGGCCTCCATGTCGCCTCCGAGGCCGCGAGCGCCCACGGGGGCTCCGTCTCGCTCGCCAACGGCCCCTCGGGCGGCGCGGTGGCCACCATCGCGGTCCCCCTGTGCGGGATCTGACGACTTCCTCGATGTTTACCTCGACTGCGATATGTCGCTCGCCGAGGCCGCGACGAGATGGTGTTGCGTCTGCTCCGCTTGGTGCTTCTAGCTCAAATTTGATCTGATGTAAGGCCCGTGGAATCCTGTATGGGCCTTCCTTTTGGCAATTGCTCGACCGATTCGTGGCATGAAACACAAATTATCGAGTTAAGGAGACATGGGGTCATACAGCAGCTCTCAGAGCGTCTGCCGCGCTCCCCTGCCATTACCTCTGCGGCATCCTCGTATGGAGCCCATCCTGCTGGCGTTTCGTAGCAACAGCCCACTTGTCCACCGATCAAGTGAACTACTGGAACAAATACAGCGTCACACTTGTTCGGCACAGTCGCTCCAGCTGTGGAAATCGGCGCGATAAATGCTGCCCGTTCTTGGCGTTTACCAGCTACGCGTATGTAGATTCATATCGCGTTAATAACTCGGCACAAGCGCGTGCAAAACGCGCAAGTAGCCGCAAAAGGTGATTATCGCGCAGGTAGATTTTTGGCACCCTGTTGCTTAATCAAAATTAAGCAATTGCTTAAAACAAAAAAGGTCAGGCACTAGGTGCCTGACCTGCAAACTTCTGGTCGGGACGACTGGATTCGAACCAGCGACCCCTTGACCCCCAGTCAAGTGCGCTACCAAGCTGCGCCACGTCCCGAAGCTTTTGTTTGTTGCTCTGCTCTCGCTCGCAACAGGGAGTATATTAACCCGAAACTTTGGCCTTGTGCAAGAACTTTTTTACAAATTTTGAAGCAAGTCCAAAATTGTATCTGCGAGCTGGGGTTTTGTGAGCACGGGTAGCTCTTGCGTACCCATTGTGCTCACAATCCAGGCCTTGTTAGTGTCGGTTCCAAAGCCAGAATCCGCGCGCGAGACATCGTTGGCGATGATCGCGTCGCAGCCCTTGCGGGCCAGTTTGCGCTCAGCGTACTCCACGACGTTATCGGTCTCGGCCGCAAAGCCGATCACGCGGCGCTCGCCCTTTTGGCGCGAGAGCTCGGCCAGAATATCTACTGTCTCCACGAGTTCGATTCGATCCAAGCGTTCGTTGGCCTTTTTGAGCTTGTGGTCCGCAGGCGCGGCTGGGGTGTAGTCGGCAACGGCAGCCGCACAAATGGCCGCATCGGCCGTCTGGAAGGCGCTGAGCGCCGCCTGGAGCATCTCTGCAGCGGTCTGCACACGTACGCACTCAACACCGCGACCCACGTCGAGGGACGTCGGTCCCAGCACGAGCGTGACCGTGGCGCCACGCCGTACGGCCTCCCCCGCCAGGGCGATGCCCATCTTGCCCGACGAGCGGTTACCGATAAAGCGCACCGGATCGATCGGCTCATGCGTGGGACCGGCCGTGATGACGATTCGCTTACCCGCCAGGTCTTGCGGGGCGGGATTAAGCACCTCGCAGATGGCCTCGACAATGTCCTCGGGCTCGCTCATGCGCCCCGTGTCCACGTCGCCGCAGGCAAGATAGCCGCTGCCCGGGCCCACCACGTGGACGCCGCGGTCGCGCAGCGTGGCCATATTTGCCTGCGTCGCCGCCGCCTTCCACATGTCGTTGTTCATAGCCGGCGCGATCACGATGGGTCGCGGCGTGGCGAGCAGCGTCGTGGAAATGAGGTCATCGGCAATGCCGTTGGCCATCTTGGCGATGATATTGGCCGTCGCGGGCGCTACGACCACCAAGTCGGGCTCCTGCGCGAGCGAGATGTGGTGAATGGGGTCGGAGGGATCGTCGAACAGGCCCACCGCTACCGGCTCATTGGTAAGCGCCCGGAAGGTGAGCGGCCCCACGAATTCCGTGGCATGTTCGCTCATGACGACCTTTACGCGGGCGCCGCGCTTTTGCAGCAGGCGCACGATATTGCAGGACTTATAGGCGGCGATCCCGCCGGTAATACCCAGCAGGATCGTTTTTCCCTCAAGTTGCATTGGATTGTCGGGTGCCGCCATCGTGTTACGCTTCCTTGCTCGGGAGCACCAGCAGGCGGTGGCAGTACGGGCAGTGCGTGATCTCGCTACCGTCGTGGTTGAGGTCGCTCATGGACGACGCCTGCAGCGCGGTGTGGCAGACCGTGGGGATGTTGCCCTGGATGGTCTCGACGGCCAGGCCGTGGAACTGCTTGAGCAGGCGCTCGTAGTCGGTGAGAACGTCGGTCGGCAGCGTGGCGGCAAGCGCGGTGCGCTCCTTGGTTGCGGCATCAATCTGAGCCTGCAGGTCGGCGGCCTTGGCGCGGGCGGCCTTGGTGTCTGCCTTCACGCCCTCCTCAAACTTGGCAATGATGGCCTGCGCGCGAGCCTCGCGGTCGAGCGCCTCCTTATGGGCGACGACGACGTCCTTGCGGGTGTGCTCGATCTTATCCAGACGCTTGGCCAGGGTGGCAAGCTCGTTCTCCAGGTCCTGCACCTCGCGGTAGTCGGAGCCGTCGACGTGGCGCTTTTTGGCGGCCTCGATGGCGTTGTTGGTCTGGATCTCGGTGGTGTTGAGATCGTCGAGCTCAATGTCCAGGTCCTTGCGCTGGGCGTAGAGCTTGGTCATCTCGGACTTGAGCTTTACATAGGTCTTGCGCTTGGAAGCGAGCTCCTTGAGCTCCGGCATATTGGCAAGTTCGCTCTTGTTGCGGGCGAGCTCCAAATCGATCTGTTGCAGCTTGAGTAGCGTAGCGCCGGCGCTCATAAGTTCTCTCCTTTTGTCACAGTCCACCATTGGCAAGGGTTCAGTATTTTAATCGTATGACGGGGGTCGACCCCGGCGTCAACTGCAGAGTTCATCAAGATATCCACGAACGGCTCCTCGGAGCGGTCGTGGCCAAGTAAGATCACGTCCAGCCCGCGCAGGGCGAGGTCCTGCGCCACGTGGTAGCCCGCCTCTCCGGTCACGATAACATCCGCGCCCGCGGCGATAGCAAGCTCGCCAAAGTCGCCCAGGGAGCCGCCGAGGATTGCGACAGTACGGCACACGTGGTCGGCTTCGCCCCACACGCGCGGGTCGCTGCCAAAGGCAGTGGCGACACGGGCAGCAAGGTCGCGCAGGCTGCAGGGGTCGTTGAGGTTCGCGAGTGCGCCCAGGCCGCAGGCCTCGGGGTCGTCCACATGCTCAAGCGAGCTCATGGGCTCAGCACCTAGCAGCTCACTCAGGCAGACGCGTGCGTCGTGCGAGCGGTCCAGATTGGTGTGGAGCGAGATGATGCTCACGCCGCAACGGGCTGCCTCGAACAATGCCGCGCTGCACTGGGGACGCGCGGAATCGGCCGGACAAAAGGCCTCGGGTGCCTTGATGTAGATGGGATGATGCGTCAGCAGTACGTTGGCGCCGGCCTCAAGAGCGCGGTGCACGTTAGCTTCGGTCGCATCGAGCGCGCAGGCAACGCCGGTGATCTCGGCAGCGGGATCTCCAACGGACAGGCCTACGTGGTCCCATCCCTCGGCATCCGTCTTGGGATAGCGCGCCAGCAGCGCGCGTTCAAGCTCGGAAACGATCATGCGGCACCCACGATCGAGAGCAGCGCCTGGGCGAACTCATCCAGGTCAGCAGGGTTTACGCGGTCATCGAACGAGATGCGCAGCGCGCCCAGTGCCTGCTCGCGGCCGATGCCCATGGCGCTGAGCACGTGGCTCGGGTCCATGCTGCCGCTCGAGCAGGCCGAGCCAGCCGAGACCTCAAAACCTGCGGCGTCGAGCTTAATGATGAGCTCCTCGGAGTCCATGCCGTCGACGTAGATCGAAACCATACCCGGCAGGCGATTGGCCTGCGCATAGTCGCCCATCGTGGCGTGGATACGCGGATGGGCCGTGAGCGTGGCGTAGAGTTTGTCAGACAGGGCCTGTAGCGTCGCGCGCTCCTGGGTCACGTTGGGCGCCAACACAGATACGGCGGCGGCAAAGGCCAGCTGCGTGCGCAGGTCTTGCGTACCGGCGCGACGACCGGCTTCCTGTCCGCCGCCAAAGATGCGCGGACGCAGGGGCGTGCGGCTCTTAAGGTAGAGCGCACCAGAGGCCACGGGGCCGCCGATCTTATGGGCCGCAACGGTCATGGCATCGACGCCCAGCTCGGTGACATCGAGCGGAATATGCAGATAGCCCTGGATGGCATCGGTATGGAACAGGGCGCCGGCAGCGTGTGCGGCTGTGGCAAGCTCAAGGATGGGCTGCACCACGCCGGTCTCGTTGTTGGCGACCATAATGCTCACGAGCGCCACGTCGTCGCCCAGCAGCTCGGTAAGTGCCGCGGGCTCAATGTAGCCCGCGCGGCAGGGCTGCACCAGGTCGACGGTAAAGCCAGCGGCGCGCAGCAGCGGCAGGTTGTCCAGGATCGAATCGTGCTCAATGGCGGACACGATCACGCGGTCGCGCTTACGATCGCGCTGGCGAGCGCCCTCGGCAAGACCGAGCAGCGCTAGCTGGTTGGCCTCGGTGCCGCCGTTGGTCAGGACGATCTCGGACGGACGTACGCGCGCGCCAAAGCTGCGGGCAATCTCGCGACGGGCGACTTCCAGGCGCGCGGCGGCCTTGCGACCGAGCGAGTGCAGCGAATTGGGGTTGACGCCGGCAAGCTCACTTTCGTCGTATTCGCGCTGCGCAAGGAGCGCCTCGGCGCGCATGGGCGTCGAGGCGGCGTAGTCAAGATTCACGGGTATGCGGTTTTGACCTGCGGTCATAAGGGTTTATGCCTCCTGTGCGGCCTCGTTGCCCAGCTTCTGCAGCAGCGCAACCTCGGCAGCGGGATCTTCGGACTTAAATACGGCGGAGCCGGCCACGAGCACGTTGGCGCCGGCCTTGACGACCTCGGCGATGTTCTTGGAAGAGATGCCGCCGTCGACCTCGATCAGGGGCGACACGCCGTGGCGTTCACACATGGCAGTAAGTTCATGCAGCTTTGCGATGGTGCCCGGGATAAAGCTCTGGCCGCCAAAGCCAGGGTTCACGCTCATCAGCAGCACCATGTCGACGACCTCGATAATGCTCTCGAGCACGCAGACGGGCGTAGCCGGGTTGAGGACCACTCCGGCCTTGACGCCGCGCTGTTGCAGATGCGTAAGCGTGCGGTGCAGGTGCGTGGAGGCCTCGTAATGCACGGTGATCATGTCGGCACCGGCGTCGGCATACCAATCGACCGTCTCGTCGGGGTTCGACACCATCAGGTGCGCGTCAACCGGCACATCGGTGGAGCGCTTGACAGCCTTGAGGATGTCGACGCCAAAAGTGAGGTTACCGGTAAAGTGGCCGTCCATAACGTCGAAGTGCACGTAGTCGGCACCGGCGATCTTGTCGAGCTCGCCCTTGAGGTTGGCCATATCGGCCGAAAGGACAGACGGAGCGATTTTGATGGAACCCATGGTAGAAGCCTTTCTGCGCTAGTCGGTGAGTCCGTAGAACTCTTGCGAAGGGACGCGGTCGGTAAGAATCTCGAGCGCCCTATCCAAAGTAACACCGTTGTAGAGCGTTTGCTCCACGGCAAAGGTGAGCGGAATGTCTACGCCCAGTGAGCGGGCGAGTTCGCTGACGCTGCGGGCCGCGACGGCACCCTCGACCACCATATGCGTGCGCGCCTGGTACTCATCGAGCGAAACGCCGTGGGCAAACTCGTAGCCAAAGGTGCGGTTGCGCGAATGCTCCGAGGTGCAGGTGGCGATAAGGTCGCCCATGCCGGCAAGCCCCATGCACGTCATGGCCTGACCGCCGCGGGCGTGCACCAGGCGGCTGATCTCGGCTAGGCCGCGCGTCATGATGAGGGCGAGCGTGTTGTCGCCCGCACCCGAGCCGGCGGAGATGCCGCACACGATAGCGATGACGTTTTTCATGGCACCGCAGACCTCGACGCCGGTCATGTCCTGCGACAGGTAGATGCGGAAAGCCGTGGAAAGGAGCAGGTCCTTAAAGGTCTCCCCCACCTGCTGGTCTTCGCTGGCGATGACAGCGGCCGAAAGCCCGCCGCGGCAGATTTCCTCGGCATGGTTGGGACCCGAAAGCGCCGCCACGCGCGACTCGTTGCCGATCTCGCTGGCGATGACCTCGCTCATGAGCAGGCCGGACTCAGGCTCGATGCCCTTGGTGAGGCACAGGACCGGCGCCTCGTCCGCGATAAACGGCGAGGCCTGATGGCAGACGCCGCGCAGGTGCGTTGAAGGCACGGCAAAGATGATGGCCTCGGCACCGTCGAGCGCTTGGGCGAGCTCTGTCGTGGCGACGACGTTATCCGGAAGCTCGTAGTCCACCAGATAGCGCGGGTTACGGTGTTCGGCGTTAATACCGGCGGCCGTCTGCTCGCTATGGGCCCACATGGTCACGCGCTCGGCTCGCGCGGCGGCAAGGCCGGCGACGGCGGTTCCCCAGGAGCCGGAGCCAATCAGCGCAACATTCATGACTCTCTCCTACTTATCTTCGGGCTCGGTGACGCGCTTGGTAAACGAGAGCTTGGACTCCTTACCGGCCATGAGCTTTTGGATATTCGAGCGATGGGCCCACACCACGGTGATGCCGATCATCGCCATGCAAAACTTGAGGCCCAGGCTGCTATACGGAAAGACCGCGCAGGCAGCGATGGGAAGACCGATGGCGGCGGCAAGCGAGCCCACCGACACGTACTTGGTGATGGCGACGGCCACGATAAACATGCCCAGCAGTGACAATCCAATGGGCCAGTACCAGGCAAGGATGACGCCCAAACCAACTGCGATGCCCTTGCCGCCGTGGAAGTTGAGGTAGGGCGAAAAGATATGACCCCACACGGCCGTCAAGCAGATGACACCGAGCATCCAGTCGCCGTCGGCACCGGGGGCCATGATGCTCACGGGGAAGCCAAAGCCCACGCTCGCGATGAGCGGGCGCGCGATGATCACGCAGATAGCGCCCTTAAGGCAGTCGCACAGCAGCGTGAGCGCGGCCACCTTGGGGCCGGCCACGCGCAGTGCGTTGGTGGTGCCGATGTTGCCGGAACCCGCCTTGCGAATGTCCGTGTGATTGAACACGCGGCCCAGGATCAGGCCAAACGGAATCGCTCCGATAAAGAACGAGACCACGGCGCAGATGGCGGTCAGCAGGATCGGATTAAGCATCCTTTTGCTCCTTCTTCCTAAAGAAGAGTCGAATGGGCGTGCCGGCGAAGTCGAAGGTCGAGCGCATACGGTTTTCCACGTAGCGCTGGTAGGTATCGTTGACCAGGTCGCTGTGGTTGACGAAGAACGTGAACGTCGGCGGGTTGACGCCCGTCTGGGTCACGTAGTGCATGCGCAGGCGGCGTTTGCCGTCCACGACGGTGTGACCGAACTCACGCAGGTCGGTGAGGAAGGTGTTGAGGCGCGAGGTGGAGATCTTTTGCGAACGCGTCTTCTCGGCGGCGTCGACCATGGCCCAGATCTTCTCGATGCTGCGGCCGGTCAGGGCCGAGATGCGCAGGTACTGGGCCCAGGGAGCCATGACGCCCAGACGGCGGTCGACGGTCTCCATGCAGGCCTCGCGTTTGCGGTCGTCGTCGAGCAGGTCCCACTTGTTGAGCAGCACCACGATGGCGCAGCCGCGCTCGATGGCCAAGCCCATGACCTTCTGGTCCTGTTCGGTAACGCCCACGGAGGCGTCGACGACGAGCAGTGCCACATCGGCGCGATCGATGGCGCGCAGGCCGCGGACCATCGAGTAGTACTCGATATTCTCGTATACGGTGCTCTTTTTGCGAATACCCGCGGTGTCAACCATGCGGTAATGCTTGCCGTTGCGCTCCACGACGGTGTCGATGGCGTCGCGCGTCGTGCCGGCAATGTTAGACACGATAGAGCGGTCGGCGCCCAGGATGCGGTTGAACAGCGACGACTTGCCGGCGTTGGGGCGGCCGATGATGGCGACGTTCAGCGCGTCGGGGAACTCATCGGCGACCTCGTCCTCTTCCTCCGGAAGCAGGGCAACGATATCGTCGAGCAGGTCGCCCGTGCCGTGGCCATGCAGGGCCGAGAGCGGCGTGGGCTCACCGATGCCGAGCGAATAGAACTCCCAGATGCTGTCGTTCTCACGATCGGGGTTATCGAGCTTGTTCACCAACAGAAAGACCGGCTTGTCGCAGCGCTTGAGCATGCGAGCGACCGACTCGTCTTCCTCGGTGACGCCGGTGCGGCCGTCGACCACAAACAGGATGACGGCGGCTTCCTCGGCGGCGGCGAGGGCTTGGTCGCGGATGGACGTAGCGAAGACGTCATCGCTCTTGAGCGGCTCGATGCCGCCTGTGTCAACGATGGTGAACTCGCGGCCGTTCCAGTCGGCCGTGTGATACGAGCGGTCGCGCGTGACGCCGCGGGACTCGTGGACGATGGCGTCCGAGGTCTGGGCCAGGCGGTTAACGAGCGTGGACTTGCCCACGTTGGGGCGTCCGACGACGGCGACGATAGGTTTCATCTGCTCTCCTTTAATGGGTAGGGTCAGTGGAATTAGTAGAGACGGCAGGCGCAATGCCAAGGATGTGCTCCAGGGTATCGAGCAGCTCATGCGGCATGGTCGACACCACATGAACCTCGGCGCCGCGCTTTCTAAGGCTTGCGAGTAAATCGTCACGATGATACTCGTCAAGCGTCATGCCGTCAGCGTTGAACATGAGCTTAGGCACAAAGAGCATAACCCCCGACAGGTCTTGCGGCAGCTGCTCCAGGATATCGCTCGCGACAATGAGGCCGGTCACGTCCACGTTGCCGCCAAAGTAGCGGTTCTTGATGGCCGTGACAGTGCCGGCAAGGCCCTGCGATGACTCCACGAAGCGCGCCACGGTGTCGCGCGCGCTGGCGCCCGAGAGGCACAGCAGGTGCTGGCCGCGGGCGGCGATGGCCTCGCGAACGCGGGCCAGGCGCTCGGCGTCGGCGACAAGGACATCGTCGGTCTCGTCCAGATACGAGCGGATCATGCCAATGCCGTCGTAGTACTGCGGGTAGCCGTCGTAGAAATCGGCCTCGGGAGGCTCGATGCCGGCGTCCAGGTAGAACTCGTCGCTCATCTGGAACGTGTGGCGGCCAAAGCGCTCAAATGCGCGGTCCTGATAGGGCCGGATCATGGCAATGGTCTCGCGCGCGAGCTCGGGCTTGTCACTATAGGACCAGCTAAAGCGGTTCTGGTGCTTGGTAAAGCCCAGCGGCACGATACCCAGGCTCGTGATCTGCTCGTGCTCCTCGCAATAGCGCAGGGTCTTTTCCAACTCCTCGCCGTCGTTCATGCCGGGACACAACACGATCTGTGCGTGAATCTCGATGCCGGCGGCCATGATGGCCTCGAGCACGTCCATGCCGCGGTGGGCGTTGCGGCCCATCATGCGGCGGCGAACGTCGGGGCTCACGGCATGGACCGACACATTCATGGGGCTCATGTTGCGGTCGATGACGTTTTGCACGTCTTCGTCCGTGAGGTTTGTGAGCGTGACGAAGTTGCCCTGCAAAAAGCTTAGGCGGTAGTCGTCGTCACGGATATAGAGTGTGGAGCGGCCACCCTTGGGCAGCATCGTCATAAAGCAAAACACGCAGGCGTTTACGCAGGTGCGCATGCCGTCGAAGATGGGGCCGTCGAACTCCAGGCCCCAGTCCTCGCCGGGAAAGCGGTCGAGCTCCACCGGGGTGACGGTGTTGTCGCTCGGGTCGAAAATCTCAAGCTCGACGGTGTCGTCGTCGGCTTCCCAGAGCCACACAATCATGTCGGTGAGCTGCTCGCCGTTGACCGTAAGCACGCGCATGCCCGGCTCAATACCCACATCCCATGCGGGCGATTCGGGACGCACGTTCTTGACGAGCGCGCCCTCACCCGGCTCGGGGTCGCGGCTGCGCCCGTAATCGGCCACCTCGGCGGCGTATGCGGGTACGGTCTGGTCCATGATTAGCGGCAAAGCTCCTTGATGCGCGCGACGGCGCGTTCGATGTGTTCTTGCGGAGTGGAAGCGCCGGCGGTGATGCCGATTTGCCGAGCATTGGCAAACCATGCGGCCTCGAGCTCCGATGCTTCCTCGATATGGTGCGTACGCTCGCAGGCGTCGGCGCAAATCTGCGCCAGGCGACGGGTGTTGCCCGAGTTCTTGCCGCCTACGACGACCATGCAGTCGCAGCGGTTGGCGAGCGACGCGGCCGCCTGCTGGCGCTCGCTGGTAGCGGCGCAGATGGTGTTGATCACGCGCAGTTCCTGCACGCGCGGGGTGATGGAGGCCACGACTTCGGCCAAGTTCTGCGCGGTCTGAGTGGTCTGCACGACCAAGCCCACCTTGCCCTTGAGCGGCAGCTCGTCGGCGTCGGCGGCGCAGCTCACGACCTGTGCGTCATCGCCGGCGTGGCCCAGAATGCCCTCAACCTCGGGATGACCCGGCTCGCCCACGACGATCACGCGGTAGCCCTCGCGTACCAAGCGCTCAGCTGCCACGTGGACCTTCTTCACGTAGGGGCAGGTGGCATCGACCACGGTAAGGCCGCGGTCGCGAGCGGCGTCGATGACCTGCGGCACCACGCCGTGGGCGCGGATGATCACGGTGCCTGTTGCGGCATCGTCCAGAGTTTCGGCTAAGCCGACGCCCGCTTCGGCAAGCTCGCGCACCACGATGGGGTTATGGATGAGCGGGCCCAGGGTGTGGACCTGCGCGCTCTCCCCTGCCTGCGGTGCGGCGGCCAGTGCCATGTCGAGCGCACGCTGTACGCCGTAGCAGGTGCCGGCGTGGGCGGCAATCTCGATGGTGGGGACGGTGTTCTCGGCGGCGGCTGCGGTGGTATTCATCACGTTCTCACCCATGGCTAGAACCTGCCCGGATGCTCGTCGCACAGCTCATCGCGCATGGTGTAGACGCGGCCCATGGCTTCGGACTCAAACCAGGCCAGACGCTCCGTGCGCTTGAGCCCGGCAGGAGCGTCAGAAAGCGAGACGGCCTTGCCGGCACGGATCCAGCATTTTTTGGGGCGCATGAGCATTTTGCCCTTGGGCGTAATGTCGGACCAGCCGCAGATGGCGAGCGGGTTGACGGGCGCCTTGCCCATCTGAGCGATGAGCGCAAAGCCGCCGTGGACCTCGGGTTTGATCTCGCGCGAGCGGATGCGCGTGCCCTCGGGGAAGATCAGGACGTCCTCACCGCGCTGCAGCGCATGCTGGGCGGCGCGCAGGCACTTCATGTCGGCAGTGCCGCGCTCGACGGGAATACCGCCCACGCGGCTAAAGGCCCAGCGCACGATCTTGGTCTTGGCGAACTCGGACTTAAAGATGGGACGGATGCGGCGGCCGCCAAAGAACAGCGCCGTCTCCACGGCCAAAAGCTCGGCCATCGAGGTGTGGTTGCAGATGACTACGCTGCCGCGGCCTTCCTGGCGCTCAAATAGCAGGTCGGCGTCCTCGACCTTCCAGCGCCACATAAGCTTGGAGAAGGCCCAAAGAATCGCCATGACCACGACGACGGTGCCGCGGATAAGCGCGGGGAACTCGGCGTAGGGGGCGTTGTAATAGTCCTCGGGCGTCTGCTTAAACAGGCGCATGGGCTACCTCCTTTGGTTGATGAGGTCCTCGATTATCGAGACGACTTCGTTGATGGTGTGGGCGGTGGAGTCGACGTGCACGGCGTCCTCAGCGGGCACGAGCGGTGCGACCTCGCGGCTGCTGTCGAGCTTGTCGCGCTTCTTGAGGGCGTCGAGGGTCTCGTCGACCTCAGCCTCGAGTTGCTCTGTGGTCAGGGGCACAGCGTCATCCTGGTGGCGCTGCAGCACGCGGCGGCGGGCCCGTTCACGCGGATCGGCGGTCAGGAAGACCTTGACCTGTGCGTTGGGGAACACAACGGTGCCGATGTCGCGGCCCTCGGCAACGATATCGCGCTCCTCGGCGGCACGGCGCTGGTGGATGAGCATGGCGGCGCGCACGCCCGGGTAGGCCGAGACCTTGGAGACGTTGGCGTCCACCTGCGGGGTGCGGATGGCGGCCGAGGCGTCCGTGCCGTCGATAGTCAGGCGCGTGTCCTCACCGGTGCCATTGGTAAAGCGGATCTCGATCTGCTCGGCGAGGGCGTCGATGGCCGCCTCGTTGTCCAGATCGATGCCGCGGTCGAGCGCGGCGAAGGTGACGGCGCGATACATGGCGCCCGTGTCGAGCTTGTTAAAGCCCAGCTGGCGGGCGATCTCCTTGGCGATGGTGGACTTGCCGGAACCGGCGGGGCCGTCGATGGCGACGATCATGCAATGCTTCCTTTCGGTGGTTGACGTGCTGGTATGGTTCGCGAGTGCTGGGGCGCGGCGGGTTGCCTAGCCCGTGTAGCGCTCGCGGTAGGTGTTGCGCTTAGGCGCGGAGCCGTGGCTGCCGTGGTGGCGGGTGCGGCTCGCGGGGTTGTCCTGGGCCTTGCCGCCGCGCTTGGCGCTGGCCTGCTTGGGCGGGATGCCGCCGTCCTTGAGGATCTGCACCTCGCGGTCGGTGAGCTCGCGCCACGAACCCTTGGCTACGCCTTCGAGCTCCAGGCCGGCAAAGTTGCAGCGATGCAGGCGGATCACCGGATGGTGGATTTTGCTCAGCATGCGCTTGACCTGGTTCTTGCGGCCCTCGCGGATGATGACCTCCACGGCGGTGGTGCCGGGCTTGACGCCCTGCGGTGCCACGGCCTCGGCCTCGCGCGCGTTGATGATGCGGCAGATCGCCGGCTGACACAGGCCATCATCGAGTTCAATACCGCGGCGGAGCGGTTCCAAATCGCGGTCCGTCAGGCGGCCGTCCACGAGCGCCTGGTAGGTCTTGTAGACGTGCTTGCTGGGGTGCAGCAGGTCCTGCGACAGGTCGCCGTCGGTGGTAAAGAGCAACAGGCCCGTGGTGTCGCGGTCCAGGCGCCCCACCGGGAACAGGCCTGGAAAGCGATCTCGGGGGACCAGGCCGGCCACGCAGGGGCGCTCCTGCGGGTCGCTCATGGTGGTGAGGTAGCCGGTCGGCTTGTAGAGCATCAGATACACGGCGCCCTGGTTGAGCTTGACGGGCATGCCGTCGACCTCGATATGATCGCGGTCGACATCGACCTTGGTGCCCAGCTCGGTCGCGACCTCGCCGTTGACGGTCACGCGGCCGGCGGTCATCAGGTCCTCCGAGCCGCGGCGGCTCGCCACGCCCGCGCGCGCCAAATAGCGCTGCAGGCGCATGGTGTGCGGGTAGACGGGCTGGGCCTCGGCCGCGGGCGTGCCCGGGGCGCCAGCGTTGTGCGTCTCCCCTGCTTCGTTAGTTCTCGTCATGCATATCCTCCGTGGCGTCACCGGCGGCTAGGGTATCCCCGTCCTCGACTGCCTCAACATCCTCAACATCGGTATCGAGCAGTTCGCGCTCTTCGTCCAGGTCCTCGACCTGCTCCTCGAGCGTGGACTGAATACTGCGGCCGCTCAGGCGCTCGCGGATAAACTGGCGCGACTGCTCGTCGGGGGCAAACTGTTCCAGATCCGGCAGGTCGCGGGTGGAGCGCAGGCCAAACTTCTCGAGGAAGGCGTTGGTCGTGCCGTAGATGATGGCCTGACCGCGCTGGGGGTCGCGGCCGAGCTCGCGCACCAGGCCCTTGTCCACGAGCGACGCGATGACGCCGTCGGAGTTGACGCCGCGGATGCCCTTGACCACCTCGCGCGTGACGGGCTGGTGGTAGGCGATCACGGCGAGCGTCTCGAGCGCCGCCTGCGACAGCTTTTGCGTGTCCCAACTCAGCACGTAGGCCTCGACAACATCGTGGTAGGCGGGGTGCGTAAACAGGCGCCAGCCGCCGGCAACCTCGCGCAGTTGAAAACCGCGGTTGGCCTCCTCGTATTCAACCTTGAGCTCGGCGAGCAGCGATGCGCACTCGCCGGGGGCGATGTCGAGCGCACCTGCCAGCGCAGGCGCGCTCACGGGGTCGCTCGAGACCAGCAGCAGCGCCTCGAGGGCGCCTTTGAGGCTGTTTGCCTCCAGCGTGGAAAGGTTTGACATGGTTGGTCGCTCCTATTCGGTGAGCTCGGGGCCCTCGCCGGGCACATAGGCCTCGGCGCCCTCGACGCGGTTGATTTGAATGGTTCCAAAGATCTCGTCCTGGCTCAGTGTGAGCGAGCCGCGCTTGGCAAGCTCGAGCATGGCCAGGAAGGTGACGACGAGCTGCTCTGTTGTGGCGTCGCCGTCCAGCAGCTCGCGGAAGGTGCAGGTTTGGTGCGCCATGGTAAAGCGGTCGACCGAGGCCACGGTCAGGTCGAGCGGCACGCGATGCGGCGCCACGTGCTCGGCTTCCAGCAGGAAGGTCTGGCGCTTGCCGTCCAAGTCGGCGCAGATGACGGCCAGGCCGCGCAGGGTGATGCCGGCCAGGTAGTCGGGCATGAGGCCCAGGAACTCGGGATCGGGGCCGGCGACGCGCGGGTGCATGCGGCTTTCGGCCTGCATGCGGGCGCCGAGGGCTGCCGCCGCGCCCTTAAACTGCTTGTAGGCGATCAGACGCTGGATCAGGACCTCGCGCAGGGCGTCGCCGTCGAGCGCACTCAGCTCCTCGAGGTCCTCGTCGAACTCGTCATCGTCGTCATCGGCTTTGCGCGGGGCTTCCTGGGGCACCAGCGAGGCGGCCTTGATATCCAAAAGGGTTGCCGCGACCAGCAAAAAGTCGCTCGCCACGTCCAGGTCAAGCGCCTCGATGCGCTCGGCCTCGGCGAGGTATTGCTCTGCCACCTCGCTGATCGAGATAGCGCCGATATCAACTTTTTGGCGGGTTACCAGCTGCAGCAGCAGGTCGAACGGTCCGCTGTAGACCTGCGTCGACACGCGATACGACATCTTCGACCTCCTTTGACGGCGCCTTCGCGGCGCGGTTTGGGTGCATGTTGCGACCGTTTTGCACGGTCGACCTGTAAGTTTACCTTAGATGCCGGCGATTGCGAAGTTGAGTAGCTGTTCTGCCAGCGGATACACGGTAACGTCGAAATAGCGGCCGATCACGTCGATGCCGGTCCACATGGGCAGCAGATACAGCACGATGATGAGGATCGGCATGGCGTACTGCTGCAAGCGGTAGTAATTGGCGAGCGCCTTGCCTTTGAGGAATGGGACGATGATCGACGAGCCGTCGAGCGGCGGGATCGGGATGAGGTTAAAGAACGCGAGCGACAAGTTGACCACGATAAAGGTGGCGCCGAAGTTCATGATTTGCGACGCCACGGCAAAGGACATGCTGGTGTAGAGGTTGCCATAGGTCAGGTGCATGAGGGCCGCGGCCAGGCATGCCAGCGCGATGTTCGATGCGGGGCCGGCTGCGCTCACCAGGACCTCGTCGCGCTTGGGATGCTTGAGGTTGTTGAGGTAGACGGGCACCGGCTTGGCGAAGGCGAACACCGGGCCGCCGGCAGCGAGCATGAGCAGCGGCAGGATGATGGTGCCAAACGGGTCGATGTGGTTGAGCGGATTGAGCGAGACGCGGCCGCGCGAACGAGCCGTCTTGTCGCCGAGCGCCCAGGCAGCGGCGGCATGTGCGCTCTCATGGATGACGATACCCACGATGACAGCGACGGCGCTGGCGAGCAGGTTCATGAAGTAACTGCTGGACATGGCGCTCCCCTAGCGGACGCGGCGCGAGGCGCGCGTGAGCAGGTAGTCGGCTACGAACAGGATGACGGCAACGATGGCGTAATCCAGGCGGAACACGCCGCCAAAGGGCGACGTGATAACACCGTAGCCGGCGATGGCGCTCGGCAGCGCGCGAGAGAGCTCGACGACAAAACCGACGATCTGCAGCTTAGCGGTCAGACCGCTAAAGCACAGCAGCACGGTCATCGCGCTCATAAAGATGCCGCAGATGCGGCAGGCGATAGCGATGATGCTCATCGCCACGGCAGCGGCCTTACGAGAGTTCACGCGCGGTCTCCTCCTCGATCTGGGTGGAAAGCTCGAGCCATTCGTCCTCAAGCTTGGGCAGCTCTTGCTTAAGGCCGTTATATTCCCCCAGCGCGGCGTTGAACTTATCCTGATCGGCATAAAGCTCTTCGCTTGCCATCAATTCCATAAGCTCGTCATAGCGGGCGCGCTTCTTGTCGAGCTCGGCCTCGATCTTCTTGAGCTGGTTGCGCACGCCCTTGAGCTTTTTGTTGAGGGCGGCGCGGGCCTGGGCCTCGGCACGCTTTTGCTCCTTGGTCTTTTTGCCCTCGGCCGGTTTGGGTGTCGCGGCGGGGGTGCTGGCCTGGGCGGTGCTTGCTTTGGTGGACTTGGTCGCGGCCGGCGCGCTCTCCCCTGCCGCCTCGGCGGCGGCGCGGGCTGCGAGGTCCTCGCGCTTGTAGAGGTAGTAGTCGTAGTCGCCGTCGTAGACCGTGACCTTGCCGTCGCGGATGTCGATAATGCGGTTGGCCACGGCGCGCACCAGGTGCTCATCGTGGCTGATCAGCACGATGGTGCCGGGGAAGTTTTGCAGGGCGTTCTCGAGCATATCCACCGAGTCGATATCCAGGTGGTTGGTGGGCTCGTCCAGGCACAGGAGTGCCTCGGGTGCCACGAGCATCTTGGCCAGGGCCAGACGGGCCTTCTCGCCACCAGAGAGGACGCGGACCTGCTTTTCGATGGAATCGTTGTCGCTAAAGAGGAAGGCTCCCAGCAGGCTGCGCTGCTGCGGCACGGTCCACTTGGGCGTAACGGTGTCGATCTCTTGCAGGACGGTGTTGGACTCGGTCATGCCCTCGAGCGCGTGCTGGGCGTAGTAGGCCACGCCCACGTTGGTGCCCAGGTCGCGGGTGCCGGTGGTGGGCGGCTCCAGGCCGGCAAGGATCTTCATGAGCGTGGACTTGCCGGCACCGTTGGGGCCGACGAGCGCCACGTGCTCGCCGCGGTAGAGCTTGAGGTCGATGTCGCTGTAGATGTGCTTGTCGCCGTAGGACTTGGACACGCCCTCCAGGCCCACGACCATGTCACCGGAGCGCGGCGGGTCGGGGAACTTAAAGTCGATGTGCTTGTGGCCCTCGGGCAGGATGACGAGCTCCTTTTTGATCTGCTCGATCTTGCGGATGCGCTCCTGCGCCTGGGCGGCCTTGGTGGGCTTGTAGCGGAACTTGTCGACAAAGACCTGCATGTGGGCGATGTCGCGCTCCTGGGCGGCGCGCTTGGCGCGCATCTGCTCCAGGTTGTCCTCGCGCTGCTTGAGGTAGCTGCTGTAGTTGCCGGTGTAGGTGGTTACGCGGCGATTCTCGAGGGCGGCGACATGATCGACGCAGGCGTCCATGAAGGCACGGTCGTGGCTGACGATGAGGACGGCGCCGTCGTAGCTGGCGATAAAGCCGCGCAGCCACTGGACGCTCTCGAGGTCCAAATGGTTGGTCGGCTCGTCTAGGAGCAGCAGGTCGGGGTGGCGCAGGAAGAGCTTGGCCAGCGCGATACGCATCTGCCAGCCGCCCGAGAACTCGGAGCAAGGGTGCTCAAAGTCGGTGACCTTAAAGCCCAGGCCGGATAGGATCTTGCGGGCGTTGCTCTCGAGCTCGTAGCCACCCAGGTGCTCAAAGCGGTCCTGGACCTGGCCGTACTCGTTAAGGAGAGCGTCGACGTCCTTGCCCTGCTCGGAGAGCTCGGTGATCTGGGCCTGCAGCTCGTTGGCGCGATCGCCCATGCGGCGGATTTCCTTGGCGGCCGCCATGACCTCGGCGAGGATGGTGGTGTCCTTGTGCTCCAGGTTGGTTTCCTGCTCTAGGTAGCCCACCTGGCAGTCCTTGGCGTACTGGACCTGGCCGGCGTCGGGGCTGTCGATTCCCATGATGATCTTGAGCATGGTGGTTTTGCCGGCGCCGTTGGGGCCCACGAGCGCGAAGCGCTCGCCGGGGTTGATCTGGAAGGACGCGCCGCTAAAGAGGACGCGCGCGCCAAAGCTTTTTTCGATCTTGTCGACCAGAAGGATCATGGTGCCGCCTTTGACCTTGTGTGCCTATATGAAAAAAGGCCCCAACTTGCGTTGGAGCCTCATTCAATGCTCGGGTGGAGACGAGGGGGATCGAACCCCTGAC
>CAKTWW010000039.1 GCA_934630855.1 uncultured Collinsella sp. | reverse complement strand
ACACGGTTCGCATCGAAGTGCCAAAGAAGTAAAAATTTCTCTAGCACACGGCGGAAATCTTTGTTACTATAGTCGAGCTAACGGGTTGTGGCTCAGTTTGGTAGAGCACTGCGTTCGGGACGCAGGGGTCGCTGGTTCAAATCCAGTCAACCCGACCAGAGCATGAGGAGGGACCGCTTCTTGCGGTCCCTTTTTTTAGCTATTGTTGCTCTTGTTGTGATTCCAAGCTGCATGCAGGCCCGCTGCGGTATAATCCATCGAGCTTGTTTGCATTGATTCCGGGAGGAAAGTACATGTTCCCTAAAGGCTTTGAGTGGGTAGTTATCCTTATTGTCGCCCTGTTGATTTTTGGGCCCAAGAACCTGCCGAAGCTCGGCAAGTCGCTCGGTTCCACCGTCAAGAATATCCGCGAGGGTATGGAAGGTGACAAGGGCGAGTCCAAGCAGGCCGAGGAGGTTGTGGTCGAGGAGTCCGAGGAGGACAAGGAGATCGCTGAGCTCGAGGCTAAGCTCGCTGCTGCCAAGAAAAAGAAGGCAGAGGACGGCGACGCGGACGCAGAGTAGTCCCATCCCTTTGGGGTGAGCACCTGACCGGCTTGCCCGCAGGCTTGCCGGTCTTTTTTGTTTTGTAGACAGTTGATTTGTTAGATCATAGTTGGGGAGATATCCGTATGGACGCAAGCCAGATCGTACTGACCGCTGAGGGCCGCCAGAAGCTCGTCGAGGAGCTTGCTTGGCGTGAGGGCGATTACGCCAAGGAGATCGTCGAGGACATCAAGGAAGCCCGTGCGTTCGGCGACCTTTCGGAGAACTCCGAGTACGACGCCGCCAAGGACAAGCAGGCTCAGAACGCTGCTCGCATTGCCGAGATTCAGGCTATTCTCGCCAACGCTCAGGTTGCTGCCACCACGGGCGATCTGACCGTCTCCATCGGTTCCACCGTTTCGCTGATCGATCCCAACGGTGAGGTCATGGAAGTCACGCTCGTCGGTACCACCGAGACCAACTCGCTCGAGCACAAGATCTCCAACGAGTCTCCGGTCGGCCACGCCATCATCGGTCACGGCGAGGGCGACTCCGTCGAGGTCGTTACGCCTTCCGGCAAGACCCGCGTCTACACCATCGCCAAGATTGCACGCTAGACCACGGTCCCGCGTAAAGGTATGTTTTCGCTCCCTGGGACCGAATCCTGGGGAGCGTTTTAGTTTGAGGAGCTAACTATGGCAGAGAACCAGAACGCCGCCGATCAGGCATCGACGCTCAACGACGAGCGCGCCACCCGCCTGGCCAAGCGTGCCTCCCTGTTCGAGGCAGGCCAGAACCCCTATCCCGAGCACTCCGAGATCGAGGATTACGTCGCCGATATCGAGGCTAAGTACGCCGAGCTTGCCGACGGCGAGGATACCGAGGACGTCGTGAAGATCGGCGGCCGTGTGGTTGCCAAGCGTGGTCAGGGCAAGATCATGTTCGTCGTCGTCCGCGATGCGACCGGCGAGATCCAGCTGTTCTGCCGCATCAACGATATGGATGAGGCCGCCTGGAACACGCTCAAGGCGCTCGACCTGGGCGATATCCTGGGCGTGACTGGCGTGGTCGTGCGCACCAAGCGCGGCCAGCTCTCCGTTGCCCCCAAGAGCGCAACGCTGCTGTCCAAGGCCGTTCGCCCGCTGCCCGAGAAGTTCCACGGTCTCTCCGACAAGGAGACTCGCTATCGTCAGCGCTACGTTGACCTGATTGCCAACGACGACGTTCGCGAGACCTTCCGCAAGCGTTCGCAGATCCTCTCCACCTTCCGCCGCTTTATGGAGTCCGACGGTTACATGGAGGTCGAGACCCCCATCCTGCAGACCATTCAGGGCGGCGCCACGGCAAAGCCGTTCATCACGCACTTCAACGCGCTCGATCAGGAGTGCTACCTGCGTATTGCCACCGAGCTGCACCTCAAGCGCTGCATCGTCGGCGGTTTTGAGCGCGTGTTCGAGATCGGCCGCATCTTCCGCAACGAGGGCATGGACCTTACCCACAACCCCGAGTTCACCACGATGGAGGCCTACCGTGCCTTCTCCGACCTCGAGGGCATGAAGGCACTCGCCCAGGGCGTCATCAAGGCCGCCAACAAGGCTATCGGCAACCCCGAGGTCATTGAGTACCAGGGCCAGACCATCGACCTGTCCGGCGAGTGGGCAAGCCGTCCTATGACCGACATCGTATCTGACGTGCTCGGCAAGCAGGTCACCATCGATACGCCGGTCGAGGAGCTTGCCGCTGCCGCGCGCGAGAAGGGCTTGGAGATCAAGCCCGAGTGGACTGCCGGCAAGATCATCGCCGAGATTTACGATGAGCTGGGCGAGGACACCATCGTCAACCCGACCTTCGTGTGCGATTACCCCATCGAGGTCAGCCCGCTCGCCAAGCGTTTTGAGGACGATCCGCGTCTGACCCACCGCTTTGAGCTGGTCATCGCCGGCCACGAGTACGCCAACGCCTTCTCCGAGCTCAACGACCCGGTCGACCAGGCCGAGCGCTTTGCTGCCCAGATGGCCGAGAAGGCCGGTGGCGACGATGAGGCCATGGAGTATGACGAGGACTACGTGCGCGCCCTCGAGTACGGTATGCCTCCCGCGGGCGGCATCGGCATTGGTATCGACCGCGTGGTCATGCTGCTTACCAACCAGGCTTCTATCCGCGACGTCCTGCTGTTCCCGCACATGAAGCCCGAGAAGGGTTTCCAGTCCGGTGCCGCTGCCGCCAAGGCTGCAGAGGCCGGCAACGCCGCGAGCCCGTTCGTTAAGTCGCTTAAGCCTACGCTCGATTACTCCAAGATCGCCGTTGAGCCGTTGTTCGAGGAGTTCGTCGACTTTGATACCTTCTCCAAGAGCGATTTCCGCGCTGTGAAGGTCAAGGCATGCGAGGCCGTCAAGAAGTCCAAGAAGCTGCTGAACTTTACGCTCGACGACGGTACCGGTACCGACCGCACCATCCTCTCCGGCATCCATGAATACTATGAGCCCGAGGACCTGGTCGGCAAGACCCTGCTCGCCATCACCAACCTGCCTCCGCGCAAGATGATGGGCATCCCCAGCTGCGGTATGTTGATCAGCGCTATCCACGAGGAAGAGGGCGAGGAGCGCCTCAACCTGATCCAGCTCGACGCTTCCATCCCCGCCGGCGCAAAGATGTACTAGGGGGTTACGCGGTTCTACGAACCGCGTAACGGCTCGACGCTGCGCGGGCCGCATTTGGACAATCTGACGTTCAACTTCAAGGGCGCGACCAGAAGGTCAGCGCCCTTTCGTTTCACGTCACCTTGCCTCAAATGCGACCCGCTCGCTGACTTATGCTCAACCTATGGCGTCATTTCGCCCCAAAGGCACCTTGCTCGCTCTGACGGGTTTTCGCTGTCGTTACCAAAACATCGGCGTTGCCACGGTCCAAAGTAGTCATTGGGGACGTTCTTAAATGACTAGTCGTTGGGGACGTTCTTGTTTGACTAGTCGTTTAAGAACGCCCAACGACTACTCTGAGTTGCGGTGAAATAGGGACTGAATTGCGTCTTTGGAGGCCAAACAGTCCGTATTTCACCGCAACTTATCTGGGTCCGACGGTGGTCGCCGCCTTGAGCTTCGTGCGTGGACGACAAACGTCTCTTTTATGTTTCCTTTAACTGCTGCTGTCTACGATGGGAGTGACCAGAAGGAAGGAAGCGCCAATCATGGATGATGCGAGCGAGCGGGCTATCGAAGACGATATGCTCGACCAGTTCAATTTCTTTGATGAAGAGGATGAGGAGCTGGCGGACCGTCGCAATCCTGCGCCGCTCGATTCCTTTGACCTTGTGGACGATAGGCCGAATGAGGACGAAGACCTGGCGAAAGACGAGCCGAAGGACAAACCGAACATGCTGCGACCCGACTCGTGGCCTTCAATCCTCCCGCAGCACCATGGTGTGCGTGCTGGCGAACTCCATATGAAAACTGACTGGCGCCAAATCGTGACCGCGGGCGATCAACTTGCGGTTAACGCACCACTGACCGATAAGTCGTCCATCATCTGCCGCACCGGTATGCTCATGCTCGCAAGCGGCACCGGCGCATGGCGCGTGCGCGACACCATGAATCGTGTAGCCGCCGTGCTTGGCGTCACTATTCATGTCGACCTGAGTCTCCTGTCGTTTGAATGCACCTGCATCGAGGATGGCCACTGTTTTAACGAGGTCGTGAGTCTGCCGACTACGGGCGTCAACACCCATCGCATCTGGATGATGGAGAGCTTCTTAAAGGAAATCGAGACGTATGGCCGCCACTTTACGGTGCATGAATACCACGAGATGCTCAAAACCGTCGAGAGTTCAAAGCCCGATTACGCCTCGTGGCAGCAAGGGTTAGCGGCTGCCTTTGCCTGCGCCGCCTTTGTATTTTTGCTCGGCGGCGGCCCGATCGAGATGGCCTGTGCATTTGTCGGCGCGGGCGTTGGCAATTTCGCTCGCTCGCATGTCCTTAAGCAGGGCCTGGGCCAGTTTAGTGCGCTAACAGTCGGTGTCGCGCTCGCATGTATCTCGTACCTGCTGGCACTGCTTGGCCTTGACCAGGTCATGCCGGGAGCTATGGCGCATCAAGAGGGGTATATCGGTGCCATGCTGTTTGTGATTCCCGGGTTCCCGCTCATCACGGCGGGTCTCGATATTGCTAAGCTCGACATGCGAAGCGGTATCGAGCGCCTTTCCTATGCTGTGGCGATTACCGTTATGGCTACGCTCGTGGGCTGGATGGTTGCCGAGTGCGTGGGGCTGGCGCCGGACGATTTTGCGCCGCTGGGGCTTTCGCCGCTGACGCTGACGCTGCTGCGTGTGGTGCTGAGTTTTGTTGGCGTGTTTGGCTTCTCGGTTATGTTCAACAGTCCCGTCAAGATGGCCGCGGCTGCCGGCCTTATCGGTGCCGTATCGAACACGCTGCGCCTTACCTTGGTTGACGCGCCCACGATTCTGCCTTTTTTGAGCCTAAGCGCTGGTATGGCTCCCGAGGCGGCCGCCTTTGTCGGGGCCTTGGCATCGGGTCTGCTGGCAAGTCTGGTCGAGCTTAAGCTCACCTACCCGCGCATCGCACTCACGGTGCCGTCGATTGTCATCATGGTTCCGGGCTTGTACCTCTACCGTGCCATGTACTACATGTGCACCTTCGATACCGTCAACATGCTCGGCTGGTTCGTGCGTGCCATCCTCATCGTGGCGTTTCTGCCCGTGGGCCTGTGCGTTGCGCGTACCCTCACCGATTCTCGTTGGCGCCACACGAGCTAATTGGTGCAAAGGGGGTCAGGTTACCTTGCACCAAGTTGGTGCAAACAAACCTGTCTCCCTTGCACCACCGGTAAGTTGCGGTGAAATAGGGACGGAAAAGCCGCTTGAAAGATCAAAACAGTCCGTATTCCACCGCAACTTACAGGACGGAGGAACGTTGGCACCTTGCGTCTTCACAAACTCAACGCTTACGAAGCGCATCCCTTTCGTGTTAGGGTGAGGACACCACATAAGTAGTCGCAGACGCACGTAACACGGGCGGGCGAGATGAAGTCCTTGGATCTCCATCTCGCCCGCCCGTTTTTGTTGGCGGCGACGCGGCGCAACACGGAAAGGAACCTGCCCTTCATGCCTATCAACAAACGAGAGAGCCTGCTGTTCACCTTTATCATGTGCTTTTGCATGGTGCTCTGGATGAGCATCTACAACGTTGCCCTGCAGCACGGGGCCATCAGCGGCGAGATCGTTGCCGCTGCGTGGCTCGGCTTCCCCGTTGCCTATGTCTTTGCCATGTGCTGTGACTGGTTTGTCGCCAGCCCGCTCGCCAAGGGTTTTGCCTTTAAGTACCTGGTCACGCCGGGCAAGAGCTCTCCGCGCGCTATGACGTTTGCCATTAGCTCCTGCATGGTCGTTCCCATGGTCATCATCATGTCGCTCTATGGCGCCTGCGAGGGCTTGTTCCACATGCCCGGCGGTCCGCTCGCCAACCTGCAGATGCTGCCGATGATGTGGCTCATCAACATTCCGCGCAACTTTGTCATGGCGCTGCCTTGGAATCTGCTGGTTGCCGGCCCGGTTGCCCGTTTTGTCTTCCGTCGCGCCTTCCCCATGGGTACGGTTTTTGAGGAGCAGCATATGGAGCTCGTGCGCATGCCGGGCGCTCCAGTTGCCGATGCCGCCGGCGACGTTGCCGGGAACATGGACGCCGAGCCCGCCTGCTAGACAGCAGTTCAAAACTAAACCGCCAAACGGACCCGAGCGATTCCTTTTTTGTAGACGTTGTCGCGCGGTTACGGGTGGGAAAGGTCCCAGCGGTTAACATATACTCCATATGGGTAAAGAGACCAAAGCGCTGCCGCGGGGCGGCGCTTTGCGTTTGAAAAACTAGCTCGTCTAAGAGGAACTAGCATGTTAGACCGTTTTACCGATCGCGCGCGTAAGGTCATGTCCATGGCCAAACAAGAGGCGCTCGATCTGCACTCAAATAAGGTGGGCACCGAGCACCTGCTGCTCGCACTCGCCAAGGAGGACGAGGGCATCGCTGCCGAGGCGCTGCGCTCGCTTGATATCTCCTACGACGACATCATGGACACCCTCAAGGAGGTCCAGACCACGGTTCCCGAGCCCAGCGAGGAGACCGAGGCTGCCAAGCTTGCCTTTACGCCGCTCGTCATTAGCGTGATGGAGCGCTCCTTCCGCGTGGCGCGTGAGAACAACCAGACATATGTGTCGACCGAGCACCTGCTCATCGGCATCGTCGAAGAGGGCAACGGCATGGCCATGGATATCCTCATGCGCCTGGGTGTGTCGTCTGCTTCTATCAAAAAGGCCATCGAAAAGCTCACTGCCAAGGATCAGGACAAGAAGCGTCCACTCGCCGGAGCCGGCGCCGGTCGTCCCGGTGCAGGCCTGCCATTCTTTAGCGGCTCGGATGCCTCGCAGCAAAAGGGGGGCGGCACCGACACGCTCAAGCAGTTCGCCACCAACCTCACGCAAAAGGCGCGCGACGGCGAGCTCGACCCCGTGATCGGCCGCGAAAAGGAAGTCCAGCGCATGATGGAGATCCTTTCGCGCCGCACCAAGAACAATCCGCTCATCCTGGGCGACCCCGGCGTGGGCAAGACGGCCATCGTCGAGGGCCTGGCGCAGCAGATCGCTGCCGGTAACGTGCCCGAGAACCTCATGAACCAGAATATCTGGACGCTTGACCTGCCGGGCCTCGTTGCGGGCGCCAAGTATCGCGGTGAGTTCGAGGAGCGCCTCAAGAACGTGATCCAGGAGGCCACCGAAGCCGACGACGTCATCTTGTTTATCGACGAGATGCACACCATCATCGGTGCCGGTTCTGCCGAGGGCTCCATCGATGCGAGCTCCATGCTCAAGCCCGTGCTCGCGCGCGGTGCTTTCCAGATTATCGGCGCCACCACGGCTGAGGAATTCCGCAAGTACCTCACCAAGGATCCGGCCTTTGAGCGTCGCTTCCAGACGATCGATGTCGAGGAACCGAGCGTCGAGGATACGGTCAAGATCCTGACCGCGCTCAAGCCGCGCTACGAGGAGCACCACCACGTGCGCTACACGCAGGGTGCCATCGAGGCCGCCGCGAACCTCTCCAACCGCTACATTCAGGATCGCTTCCTGCCCGATAAGGCCATCGACCTCATCGACGAGGCCGGTGCCCGCGCCCGCATTGCCGCGAACCGCGCGCCTGAGCCGGTGCGCGAGGCCGAGCATCGCGTGGAGGAACTCAAGGCCGCCGCGCAGGAGGCCACCGAGAGCGACGACATGAACAAGGCCGCCGAGATCACCGAGCAGCAGAAGGCTGCCGAGATTGAGCTCGCCGAGGCCAAGGCTGCCTGGACGGCTGAGCTCGACGCCAGCCCGCTCACCATTGACGTGAGCCAGATCGCCGACATCGTGTCCGTGACTTCGGGCGTGCCGGTCTCCTCGCTTACCGAGAGCGAGAGCCGTCGCCTGCTGCAGGCCGAAAGCGTACTCAAGACGCGCATCATCGGTCAGGACGAGGCTGTCGAGGCCGTTGCCAAGGCCGTGCGCCGCAGCCGCTCGCCGCTCAAGGACCCGCGTCGCCCCGGCGGCAGCTTTATCTTCCTGGGCCCCACCGGCACGGGCAAGACTGAGCTTGCCAAGACACTCGCCGAGTACCTCTTTGGCAGCAAGGATGCGCTCATCAGCTTCGACATGTCGGAGTTCGGCAGCGAGTTCGAGGTCTCCAAGCTCATCGGTAGCCCTCCGGGTTATGTGGGCCACGACGAGGGCGGCCAGCTCACCAAGGCTGTGCGTCGTCACCCGTACTCGGTCGTGCTGTTCGACGAGATCGAGAAGGCGCACCCCGACATCTTCAACATCCTGCTGCAGGTGCTGGAGGAGGGCCGCCTCACCGACAGCCAGGGCAAGACGGTCGACTTCCGCAACACGGTAATCATCATGACGTCCAACGTGGGCGCCCGCGAGATTGCGCAGGATGCAAGCGTCGGCTTTGGCACCACGGGCGAGCAGGGTCTCACGTCGAGTGAGATCAAGGGCCGTGCGATGGGCGAACTCAAGCGCCTGTTCCGCCCCGAACTGCTTAACCGTATCGACGACATCGTGGTGTTCCAGAAGCTTTCGGGCGAGAACCTGACGAAGATCGCGCACCTGCTGGTGGACGACCTGCGTCAGCGCCTGATTGCCAACGGTATGAACATCAAGCTCACCGATGCGGCTTACGACAAGATCGTGGCCGAGGGCACTGACCTCACCAACGGTGCACGTCCGCTGCGCCGTGCCATCCAAAAGCTCATTGAGGACCCGCTGTCCGAGGAGCTGCTGGCTGGCGAGTGGGGCGAGGGCGATACCGTCCTGTGCGATGTGGCCGACGGCAAGTTTGTCTTTAACCACGGTACGGGCGAAATCCCGGCACCGCGTCCGGTGGGTGCGCTCGGCGGCGATACCGCTCCGGCGGCACCGCACACCGGCAACGCCGCACCCGTAAGCGGCGGCGTGAGCTCGGGCCCCGGCGGCATGATGCAAGCCGGCTCTGGCGCGCTGTAGGGCGTAACAAAACCTTGTGACCACGAGGGCGTTCCAAAGGAGCGCCCTTTTTCTGTTGAAAAGGTCCCTTCGTTCAAAGTAAATCTCATTAAACATACTAATGGCGTATGCATAAACGTTGATCAAGCGTTGAGGTTGGTTGAAGGGTCAAACGTCCCTTCGGCGCGGCTCGTCTAACCTGCTTTATCTTAATAAAGTGGCGTTTCCCCGCCGTTAGCCGATGATGCGAGAGCGCTCGGCGTTTTCGACTGGTTTATGCAAACGAAGTCTGGGAATATACAAGGCGCATGTCTTACTGTCTAACCAGTTGCGCCAAGGAGGCACCATGGACTACAAGATTACCGGCTACGAGCCCGCCCAGCTGTTCCATTTCTTTGAGGAGGTCAGCGCGATCCCCCGTGGGTCTGGCAACGAGAAGGGCATCAGCGATTTCTTGGTTGCGTTTGCCAAGGAGCGCGGCCTCGATGTGTACCAGGACGAGGTCTACAACGTTATCATTCGCAAGCCCGCATCTGCCGGTGCCGAGAATGCCCCGACCGTGATGCTGCAGGGCCACATCGATATGGTGTGCGACAAGTTGGGCTCCGTTGAGCACGACTTTACGACCGATGGTATCGACCTGGTCGTCAAGGACGGCGTCCTCACCGCTAACGGCACCACTCTGGGCGCCGACAACGGTATCGCCGTCGCTCTGATGCTCACTGTTCTCGATGACGATTCGATCGTTCACCCCGCCCTCGAGTGCGTATTCACCACCGACGAGGAGACTGGCCTGGTCGGCGCTGAGACGCTCGACAAGTCCCAGATTAGCGCCCGCACCATGATTAACCTTGACTCCGAGGAAGAGGGCGTTGCTACCGTCAGCTGCGCTGGCGGCGTCGTCGTTACCTACACCTGCCCGATCGCGCGCGAGCACAAGACCGGTAGCACCCTCACGCTCGACATCTCCGGCCTGCTGGGCGGTCACTCCGGCTCCGACATCAACCTGGAGCGCGGCAACGGCAACCTCATCATGGCCCGTATCATCGACCGCCTGATGGTCGCCGGCGAGCCCGCCATCGTCAGCTTTAACGGCGGCACTAAGGACAACGCCATCAACCGTGAGTGCAAGGCTGTTCTGGTCTACGCCGACCACGCTGCCGCCGAGGCCGCGGCCCAGATCGCAAAGGGCATCATCACCGACGTCACTGCCGAGCTCGAGGTCTTCGACCCCGGCTTTACCTGCACCGTCGAGATTGCCGACGACGCCGAGGTCGAGGCCATGGACCAGAAGTCCGCGCTTGCCCTCATCCGCGCCCTGCGTCTTGCCCCTAACGGCGTGATTCGCCGCAACGTCGCCACCGACGGCTCCGTCGAGGTTTCTTCCAACATCGGTGTGGTTGCCACTTCTGACGACGAGGTCAAGATCATGCTGTCCCCGCGCTCTTCGATCACCTCGCTGCAGAACGAGTTCAAGGATCGTCTGCAGACGCTTGCCGATGTCCTGGGCTTCGACGCCAAGTTTGAGTTCGAGTATCCCGGCTGGAGCTATGCCGAGCATTCGCCGGTCCGCGACGTCTTTGTCGAGAGCTATCGCGAGCTCTTTGGCTCCGAGTTACGCATTGAGTCCATTCACGCCGGCCTTGAGTGCGGCCTGTTTGCCGAGGCCCTGCACGGTCTGGACGCCATCGCCGTGGGCCCGACGCTCTCCGACGTTCACACCCCGGACGAGAGCATGGAGCTCGCTTCTGCCGAGCGCTTCTACGAGCTGCTCATCGACGTTCTCAAGCGCCTCGCCGCGTAAAGGACACGCTAACGGCGATCCAAAACCTATGCTGTTGGATTGCAAATGACATTACGAGAGGGGGCACCCGGTCTTTTGCGACGGGTGTCCCCTCTCTTTTGTTTGAGAAATGGGAAATTGCGGGCGTCTAGTCCATTTCTGCCCTGATGAGGTCGAGGGTCCGCTGGCAGTTTTCGCGGACAGGGCCGAGCATATGCTCGCGCAGGTCCGTCATGCCAGGCAGATCGGCGTATTCGTCCATGACCTCTTCCATGCAAATGGGCACCTCGTAGGCGAGATCCATCATGGTCGCAAAGCAAAACTTCTCGGTTAGCCCGGCATCGACGAGTGCCGCTTCCAACGCGGGGTCGCCCATACCGTGATAGCGGCGGATGGCGTTAGGTCCGATGCGTCCCACGCGATTCTCGCCGCCAACGCTCATGGCAAGGCGCGCTCGGTGGCACATGCGCTCATACGCCAGACCCGACGCGACATCGTACATGGGTGCGAGCGCCGCATTTGTGCCTTTGCCTAGGATGAGCGAGTAGTTTTTGGCGTGCGCATCAGGCGCTCCGATAATGGCGTTATAGAACAACATATAGGTAAAGAGCACAAGATTCATGTGGTGGGGGACCGTGCTAATTAGTCGTTCTTGAATGTCTCGCGTTGTCGGCCCTCCATCGGCAGTGTATTTTTGGCTTGGTAATACACCGAGCGCCTGGCAAAAGTCTTCCTGATGCAGTCTTTCGATACTTCCGCTGGCATTGACCGTTCTGTCGTAGCGTTCAACGACGAGTGCGACTTCGTCTTCAAATATGCAATAGGAGACGTTGGCGGTCGGAATGCCAACACGCTGAGCCGTTTTCATGCAGACGAATTCGTTTAAGGCCTGATGTTTGAACCCAACAACTCCATTTTTGAAGATATGGGTAGTGGGGGATGACCCCAGACATTCGCACCATTGGTCACCATGCCAAGCTAGTGCAAATTTGCCTTGGTTGCCACCCAGGGACCAGCTTTCGTTGGAACCCATCCATGTCTCACTTTCGTCGTCGCGAATTGCTTTAAGCTTATGGGCGATTTGAGAATTGGAAAGCGGGCGGTATTCCGAGACCCTGCCGCGGATGGCGTCTAATTGATCGGTTTGACAAAACTGAACGGCGCCCGCGCAGTCAAGACCGATATGACGCAAGAGGGCGACGGGGTTGTTGGATGCAACGTCATACTCAGCGGCAATAGCGCGACGCTGCTCTTGGCTGTCGGGCAAAAGGCCAAATAGGAACGGTCGGACGATGTTGTGGCCATATGTGCGATTGGAAAGCGGCATTGTTAGCGATAGCGGTGCTCCGCAATAGGTTGGGGCGTATGTGAAGCTGCAGAGTCCTTGCTTGTCTTGCCGGAGTGTGCCGGCGATTTCGCCACAAATGAGGGTTGTAAGTTCCATCGCCGCCATTTATTTCACAACCTTACAGCCAAAGGAGAGGTCCGAAGTACCGGAAAGGCCTTGTTCGGCTGCAATTTGGGCCAGCAAGGCACCGTAGGAAGATGGCGTTCCTTGTCGAGGGGGCCGTCTGCCTGTGCTCGGCTTTGACAGGGCATTTGAGTTCGCGATACGGAGGTCCGCTTCCGTCGCTGGCTGTTTGGCGGGCGATGTGATGGAGTCGCTATCGCTCTGAACAAAGAGTCCTATGCCGAGTGCGTTAAAGACAGCCAGCAGCTTGTCGAGCCGAATGCCGGTGGCGTCTCCCAGCTCGAGCGATGCGAGCAGGCGCTCCGAAACACCGGCTTTTTTAGCGAGGGCGGCACGGGTGATCCCCTGCGCCTCGCGCGCCTGGCGTATGTAGATTCCGGCTTGGCGCGGTGTTGTGATGGGAAGAGTATCCATGGCGATATCCTAACGTGCAGACTTTTGCAAATAAGTATGACATGCAAAAGTCTGCACGAAAAGGCCTCATGCAAAACTCTGCATGAGGCCTTGTGCGGGCGTATGGCTTTTTAAGCCCCAAACGCCCGAATGGGAATAACGTATACGCCGTCAGGACGTTTATATGCGATCTCTCCCATCCCTGTGAGAACGGCAAGAAATGCCGGAGGCTTCGTGCGCCCCATTTTGTCGCTAAGCAACTTGTCTCTCATTCGCAGCAAACTGTTGGCGGCCTGCTCAACTTTTGTCTCGCTGAGCTTGATCTCGAATGCCCCCCATGTTCCATCCGCAAGCTCAATAACGGCGTCGATTTCTAAGTCTGAATCATCGCGGTAATAACGGACAGGGTGAGACCCGGCGGCGTCGAGTGATGAGGCGTATACCTGCAAATCGCGCATGCAGAGGTTTTCAAACGCAAGACCAAGCGTCTGGTAGTCCTCAAGTAGGTTTTGTTTGTTAAGGCCCAGTGCGGCAATGGCTAATGAGGGATCTGCGAAGTAGCGTTTGGGTTTAGTTCTCATGCGATTGGGGGAGCGCGAAGCCGGAACCCATCCGGGCAACTCGTCAATTAAATAGAGTTGCACGAGGTATTCAAGATGTTGGGAAACCTCTCGTTTTTGGGTATCAGTTGGTGCTAATGCGCCATCCAGGGCAAATACATCACGGGCGAGTGTGACATTTGTGCTGGACTGTCCAAGATTTCGCGCAAGAGACTCTGCCACGCGTGAACTAATGAGCTCGCGTCCGCCAAGGTCAGGAACGCTCTTATTATGCACAGCTTCTAGATAGCCCATCAGTACAGGTCGAATTGTGTCAGAAGTTAGTGCAAGCGCGTCGGGCCATCCGCCGCGACAAATGAGCTCGGTAAGAGAATCGATTCCCGACGCGCAAGGGCATGGGGCAAACTCGCCTTTAAACAGGGCAGCTAGGCTTACCTTACCTGTTGAATCTCCGCTCTCCTGAAGACTCATGGGATGCATGCTCAACCGACCGATTCGTCCGGCTCCGCTGTGGTTCACCTTGTCTTTTGCTGGCGTAGAAGAGCCTGTTAGGATCCACTGGCCCTTTTCTGTGGTGTCATCGACAGCATGGCGCACGCAGTCCCAAACCTGAGGGACACGCTGCCACTCGTCAATAACGTGAGGGGTAGCGCCAACTAGTGCATACTGAGGGTCGGACTCGATGAGCAATTGGTTCGAACCACGATCGACGTATATGGCACTATTTGCATGAGCAAGCGCGGACCAAGTCTTTCCACACCATTTAGTGCCTGAGATTTCAACGGCACCGAACAGATTGAGATATTGATCAATCTTGCGGTCAATGAGCCGGGGGATATACGTGTCTTTCGCCATCGTTGCCATACTGTTTACCTCGCATTTCCCTAAATACGAATGAAATCATACCCGAAAAACGAATAATAGAGTCACATAAAAACGAATGAATCTTTGCCCAGAAAACGAATGGAATGACGATGAAGGACTGGATATCCCAGCCTTGTTGAGTAGGCGTTCTTTTACACGAAAAGGCCTCATGCAAAACTCTGCATGAGGCCTTGCCCAAACGTTTGGGTTTGAAGGGTGTCTTACAACATCAAAATCCCCAAGTGTTCCAGCAGAATCTTGAGGCCGATGAGGATGAGCACGACGCCGCCCACGATGGTGGCGGGTTTTTCGTAGCGCGCGCCGAAGGTGTGGCCGATCGCCACACCGGCGACGGAGAAGATAAAGGTAGTGACGCCGATGAGCGACACGGCGGGGACGATATCGACCGAGAGCGCGGCAAACGAGATGCCCACGGCCAGAGCGTCGATGGAAGTGGCGATGGCCAGGATCAGATATTCGCCCAGGTCGATCTTCTCGGCGTCCTTACCGTCGCCTTCGTCATCGTCCTCGGTAAATGCCTCCCACAGCATCTTGCCGCCGATGAAGGCGAGCAGGACAAAGGCGATCCAGTGGTCGATGGGGCCGATGATTCCCAGGAACTGACTGCCGAGTGCCCAGCCGATAACGGGCATGCCGGCCTGGAAGCCGCCAAAGAACAGGCCGAGCACCACGGCGACCTTAAGGTTGATCCTCTTCATGCCAAGGCCCTTGCAGATGGACACGGCAAAGGCGTCCATCGAAAGCCCGATGGCGAGCAATACGAGCTCTGCGAGTCCCATGGTTTGGCTCCCTCCTTGCGGGCGAACCCGCGTGTACCTCTAGTGGGGGGAGCAACAAAAAAGACCCGTGGCGTACGCGTTGCGCGCACAACCACGAGTCTCGTTCATTAAGGCAAGCCAGACCGTTTCGGTCAGTATGTTGACTTGCCGCGCCACCGGAGGCGAAACCGGTCACGCGACTACTCCCTCATTTATGTGAATCCCGATGCTACCACAAGACCAACCTTTTTGGCAGGGTAGTTAATTTGGGACGGGGCTCTTTTAGCTGCCCCGGTTGATAGTGCAAACGATTTGGCCGATTGACTGCCGGGGTAGCTAAAAGAGCCCCGTCCCAAATTAACTACTCCGGATGTGTTCGCTCATTCTGTAAGCATCGGATTTTGCGGGCGCCACGGGGGCAAACCGTGAGAAACTTATTGACGTTTATGGAGCGTATACGATGGGAGCGATGCCTTGGATAAGAACGAGCTGCAAAAGCGTATGGAGCAGGCCATTCGCCTGACGGCACCTGGCCAGCCGATCCGCACCGCCCTCGACATGATCATTGCCGGTCACCTGGGCGCCCTTATCTGCGTCGGCGACACCGAAAACGTGCTCGCCGCCGGTAACGACGGCTTCCCGCTCAACATTTCGTTCACCTCGAACCGTCTGTTCGAGCTCTCCAAGATGGACGGCGCCATCGTCATCGATGGCGACCTCACCCAGATCCTGCGTGCCAACTTCCACCTCAACCCCGATCCCTCGCTCGCCACGAGCGAGACGGGTATGCGTCACCGTACCGCCGCCCGCATGTCGGTACTCACCGACGCCATCGTAATCTCGGTCTCTGCCCGTCGTGCCGTCGTCAACGTGTACGTCCACGGCAAGAGCTACGAGATCCAGCCCGTCACCACCATCATGAGCTCGGTCAACCAGCTCGTCGCCACGCTCCAGACCACCCGCCAGTCGCTCGATCGCTCCCTGCTGCGCCTGACGGCCCTCGAGCTGGACGACTACGTCACGCTCGCCGACATCACCGGCATCTTCTCGAGCTTCGAGATCATGCAGCAGGCGAAGACCGAGCTTAAGGATTGCATCGTCAAGCTGGGCAACCAGGGCAAACTCGTGCAGATGCAGCTCGAGCAGCTCGCAGGCTCCAGCATGGATACCGAGTACGACCTGATGATCCGCGACTACGCGAGCGATTCTTCCGAGGCTAATGCCGAGAAGATTCGCGCCAACCTGAGTCGTATGACACCTAAGGACCTGTCCGACCCACAGCATGTGGCGGCGGTTCTGGGTTACGACGACCTGGACGAGGACTCCGTCATGACGCCGCTGGGCCTGCGCACGCTTTCGCGCGTGTCCGTCGTGCGCGATGGCGTTGCCGAGAAGATCGTCGACGAGTACGGCTCACTGCAGGAGCTCATGGATGACATCAGCGAGGATCCGGAGCGCCTGGGCGACTTTGGCGTCAACAACCCCGCCATTCTTGCGGACTCCCTGTACCGCATGAAGGGCACTAAACAGGGGAACGCATAATGGCGCCCGTATGCGCCGTGGTCGTTGCCGGCGGCAGCGGCCAGCGCTTTGGCAACCCCGGCGGCAAGCAGCTCGTCAACGTGGCGGGCCGTCCGCTTATGAGCTGGTCCATTCGCGCGTTCGATCGTAGCGACAAGGTCGGCCACATCGTTGTGGTTTGCCCTGCCGAGCGCCGCGCCGAGATGCGCCGCCTGGCTATCAGTCCGTTTGACTACGACACGCCCATCAGCTTTGCCGATGCCGGCGATACCCGCCAGGATTCCACCCGTGCCGGCGTGCATGCGGTGCCGGCGGGCTTTGAATACGTCGCCATCCACGACGGCGCCCGTCCGCTCATCACGACCGAGGCCATCGACCATGCGATTGACGTGCTTGTGGGCGACCGCTCACTCGACGGTGTCGTGTGCGGCCAGCCTGCAATCGACACGCTCAAGATCGTCGACGGCGATAACATCGTCGAGACGCCGCCGCGCGAGCTCTACTGGGCTGCGCAAACGCCGCAGATCTTTAGCGTCGACGCCATGAAGCGCGCCCACGCCGCCGCTATTGCCGAGGGCTTTATCGGTACCGACGATTCGTCGCTGGTCGAGCGCATGGGCGGGCGCGTCCGCTGCGTCCAGAGCCCGCGCGACAACCTTAAGGTGACGATGCCCGAGGACCTGCGTCCCGTAACCGCGATTCTGCTCGGCCGCATGGCCGAGGGAGAGGACCTTCCCCATGTTCAGTAACCTGCGCATTGGCCACGGCTACGACGTCCACCGTCTGGTGGAGGGGCGTCGATGTATCATCGGCGGGGTCGATATTCCCTACGAGCGCGGCCTGTTGGGCCACTCGGATGCCGATGTGCTCGCGCATGCCCTGGCAGACGCCATTCTGGGCGCCTGCCGCGGGGGAGACATCGGTAAGTTGTTCCCCGACACCGATCCCGCCTATGAGGGCGCCGATTCGATGGTGTTGCTTGCCCGCGTAATGGATTATGCGCGTGAGCTGGGCTTTGAGTTTGTCGATGCCGACTGCACCATCGCCTGCCAGCAGCCCAAGATCACCCCGCACCGCGATGCCATGCGTGCCAACTTGGCCCATGCCCTGGGCGTCGACGTCGAAAACGTGGGCGTCGCCGCCACCACGACCGAAAAGCTCGGTTGGGAAGGCCGGGGCGAGGGAATTGGCGCCTGGGCCGTCTGCCTGCTACAGAAAACCGTTAAGGAGTAACGAATGCGTATCTACAACAGCGCTACCCATAAAAAGGAAGAGTTCCAGCCCATCGAGTCCGGCAAGGTCCGCATGTACGTGTGCGGCCCCACGGTCTACGACAACATCCACATCGGTAACGCCCGCACGTTCATCAGCTTCGACGTGATCCGCCGCTGGCTCATCGCGAGCGGCTACGAGGTCACGTTTGCCCAGAACCTCACCGACGTCGACGACAAGATCATCAAGCGCGCCAACGAGCAGGGCCGTACCGCCGCCGAGGTCGCGACGGAGTTTTCCGACAAGTTCATCGGCGTCATGCGCGCCGCCAACGTGCTCGATCCCGATGTGCGCCCCCGCGCCACCAAGGAGATCGGCCCCATGATCGCCATGATCAAGACGCTCATCGAGCAGGGCCATGCCTACGCCGCCGATAACGGCGACGTGTACTTTGCCGTGCGCAGCGATCCCAACTACGGTCAGGTCTCGGGCCGCAACATCGACGACCTGATGGTGGGTGCGCGCATCGAGGAGAACGAGGACAAGAACGACCCGCTCGACTTTGCCCTGTGGAAGGCCGCCAAGCCCGGCGAGCCCAGCTGGCCGAGCCCCTGGGGCGAGGGTCGTCCCGGTTGGCACACCGAGTGCGCCGCCATGGTGCACCGCTACCTGGGCACCCCGATTGACATCCACGGCGGCGGCTCCGACCTTGCCTTCCCGCACCATGAGAACGAGTGCGCCCAGGCCACCTGCGCCTGGCACCAGGGTTTCTCCAACACCTGGATGCACACGGGCATGCTGCTGGTCGACGGCGAGAAGATGTCCAAGTCGCTCGGCAACTTCTTTACGCTGGCCGAGGTCCTCGAGCAGCACTCCGCTGCCGCTCTGCGCCTGCTGATGCTGCAGACGAGCTATCGCTCGCCGCTCGATTTCTCCTGGGAGCGCCTGGAGGGTGCCGAGAACTCGCTCACGCGTATCGCCGGTACGGTCGAGAACCTGCGCTGGGCTGCGAATCACGCGACGGCCGCTGCCGATGATGCTGCTGCCGAGGCATTTGCCGCCAAGGCCGCCGAGACCCGTGCCACCTTTAAGGAGTGCATGGACGACGACTTTAACACCGCCGGTGCCATGGGTGCCGTCTTTGGCTTTGTGACCGAGTGCAACCAGTACCTGGAGCAGGCCGGCGACGCTGCCGACAAGGCTGCTGCCCTGGCCGCCGCCGACACGCTGGCCGAGCTGCTCGACACCTTTGGTGTTGAGCTTCCCGAGCCCAAGGTCGAGCTGCCGCTGGGCCTGCTGGGTGTTGCCGCCGGTCTGGTCGCCTACACGGGCGACGACGTGGACGAGGCCGCTGCCAAGATTCTCGAGGCCCGCGCCGAGGCCCGTGCCGCCAAGAACTGGGATCTGGCCGACGCCATCCGCGACCAGCTCAAGGACCTGGGGCTGACGATCGAGGACACTGCCGCCGGCACCCGTATCAAATCTCTCTAATCCCCGCGGGTTTCCCAAGCACCCGACCTTGCCGTTCAAACCGTCGCTCGCGTACTCAAGTACGCGTCGCTCCTCTTTCACGGCAATCTCGGGCACTTGGAAAACCCGTACCGACCGCCCGAATTAATATTCATGGGCGGTCGTTTATTTTGTTTCGTTTGATAGTTGTATTTAGGAGGTCGCTTTATGGCCGACAATCGCAAGCGTGCGCCTCGTGGTGGCAAACAGGCTGCTTCTGGCTCGCGTCCGATTCGCCGCAACGACCGCGCTGTCACTCCCAAGGGCCAGCGCGAGCGCTCCCAGGCTGCACGTCAGCAGCGCGATCGCAACCGCGACAACGTTCAGGCCCCCAAGGGTGAGTTTATCGAAGGTCGCCGTGCTGCCGCCGAGGCGCTGCGCACCGGCTTTCCCGTCAAGTGCGCGCTCATTGCCGAGGGCGGGGAGCGCGATGCCGCTCTGTCTCGTCTGGTCGATGACCTTAACGCCGCGGGCGTACGTATCAAGTATGTGCCGCGCGCGCAGCTCGATGCGCTGTCGAGCCATGGCGCTCACCAGGGCATTGCACTCGAGGTGGGCACCTTCCCCTACGCAGATGTCGCCGACATTCTCGACCGTGCGGGCGACGGCCCGGCACTTGTCGTCGTGCTCGATCACGTGACCGACGACGGTAACTTTGGCGCGATTGCGCGTTCTGCCGAGGTCGTGGGCGCGGCCGGTGTTGTCATCGCCAACAAACGCGCTGCCGGCGTGACCGTGGGCAGCTACAAGACCTCCGCCGGTGCTGTCATGCATCTGCCCATCGCGCAGGTTCCCAATATCGCCCGTGCGCTCGACGACCTCAAGGCCGCCGGCTTTTGGGTGGGCGGCGCTTCCGAGCATGCCGAGGGCAGCTGCTGGGATGCTCCCTTCGAGGGTCGCGTGGCGCTCGTCATGGGTTCCGAGGGCGATGGCATCTCGCGTCTGGTGCTCGAGAAATGCGACTTTTTGACCAAGCTTCCCCAGCGCGGCATGACCGAGAGCCTCAACGTGGCTCAGGCAACGACGGCGCTGTGCTTTGAGTGGCTGCGCCGCAACGCCGGCGAGCTCATGGGGGAGGAGTAGCGCATGTCCAAGAAGAACCGCGCCAAGTCCAAGGCCAAGCGCTTTGGCGAGGGCTCGGCCAAGCCGATCGTTTCGGCCGCGACCTATGGCGTGGGTGGCAATGCGTTTGCGCAGGCCATCGCCGACCCGGTCTCGACGGTGCACTCCAACAAGCCCGAGCTGTTGGTGGTCGACGGCTACAACGTGATCCACTGCACGCCGCGCTACGAAAAGCTCGTATACGACCATTCCGATGATCCGTATTCCAGCGACGTCCACGATATAGCGCGCACCGCGCTCATCAATGACGTTGCGGCGTTTGCCCAAGGCCGCTACGAGGCCGTGATCGTCTTTGACGGCGCGGGAAACATTTCCAGTGAGCGTCCCAACCTGCCGGCCCGCGGCGTGCGAATCGAGTTCTCGCCGACGGGCGTTTCGGCAGATACCGTGGTGCAAAAGCTCTGCATCGAGGCGCGCGAGGAAGGCCGTGCGTGCTCCGTGGTGTCGAGCGACGGCACTATTCAAGCCGTCGTCATGGGCAAGGGTGTCACGCGTATCTCGAGCCGCATGCTGGTGGACGAGCTCAAGCAGATCGACAACGACGTGCACGAGGCCGAGGAGGCCCCCCAGATCAAGATGACCCTGGGCAGCCGCCTGAGCCCCGAGGCATTGGCCAAGCTCAAAGCCCTCCGCGGGAGGTAGGGGAGAATCCTTAGAGACCGGTTTTTCAATTGGCCAGCCAACTGATTCGCAATCAGTGGGTTGTAAGTTTCCCGTCGCCAAAACGAATAGTTTACCGTTTTGGCGAACAGATAAAACTATTCGTTCTGACGAATAGTTTTGAGATGTGGTCGGCCGAGGGGTCTGTTGCGCCCCGTCCGCAATTCCTTTATTCTTAACTGGCTTCGCGCGAAAGCGCCAAGTGTGCCAGTGTGGCGCAACGGTAGCGCAA
>CAKTWW010000038.1 GCA_934630855.1 uncultured Collinsella sp. | reverse complement strand
TTGGGGTCGGGCCCGATTTTGCCTCTTGACAATGTCCTGCTCATAATAAAGGGGACAGGCACCTTTGTGGTGGTTTTTGTCTTTGTTGCGGTTACAGTGAGCCCTTGGTGCTGGGGATGCCTTGCACGCGGGGATCGAGTTCGCAGGCGTGGCGCATCGTGCGGCCGACGGCCTTAAAGGCGGCCTCGATAATGTGGTGCGAATTGCCGCCCACCAGCTCGCGTACGTGCAGCGTGAGCTTGGCATCGCGCGCAAAGGCGTAGAAGAACTCGACGGCCAGCTCGGTATCAAAGCTGCCCACGCGCTCGGTCGGCACGGGCAACTCGCAGTAGGCCTGCCCACGACCCGAGATATCAACAGCCGCCATCACAAGCGTCTCGTCCATGGCAATCGCCGCGTCGGCAAAGCGCGTAATGCCCGCCTTGTCGCCCAGCGCCTGGCAAAACGCCTCGCCCAGCACAATGCCCGTGTCCTCGACGGTATGATGCGCGTCGACCTCCACGTCGCCCACCGCGTGCACCGTCAGGTCAAACAGACCATGGCGGCCAAAGGCGTTGAGCATGTGGTCGAAAAACGGCACGCCGGTCGAGATATCGCACACGCCGGATCCATCCAGGTCGAGTTTTACGACAATGTCGGTCTCGCCCGTCTTGCGGGTTACCTCGGCATAGCGGTCCATCTACATCTCCTCCTTCACCAGCGCGGCAAACGCGTCCAGCACCTCTTCGTTTTCCTGCGGCGTGCCCACGGTGATGCGCAGGCAATCCGCGAGACCCGGCGCGTAGCTAAAGTCGCGCACCAGAATCGAATACTCGTCGCGCAGACGCTCGCGCACGCGCGTGGCATGCGGGGTGCGTACGAGCACAAAGTTCGCCGCGGACGGCCAAGCCTCCACGGGCATACCCTCGGCAGCCATTGCGCGCAGGGCGCACAGCTCGCGCTCGCGCTCGGATGTGACCTGTGCCACCACGGGCGCGTACGCATCGCGGGCACGCACGCAGGCAAGCGCGGAAGCCTGGCTCAGCACATTGACCGAATAGATCTGGCGAATCGCCGCGAACACGTCGATGACTTCGGGTGCCGCGATCACGTAACCCAGACGCGTACCGGCAGCGCCAAACGCCTTGGACAACGTATGCAGAATCACCAGGTTGGGATGCTCGGCGATAAGCCCCTGCGCCGTGGTGGCCGCGCCAAACGAATCGTCGGCAAACTCAACGTAGGCCTCGTCGACCATGACCATGCCGGGACACGCATCGCACAGCGCCGCGACAAAGTCGAGCGGCGCCACGTCGCCCGTGGGATTATTGGGCGAGGTCACGATCGCCAGGTTGCACTCGGGCGCCGCGGCAAGCACGGTGGCCTGGTCGAGCTCAAAGGTCACGGGGTCGCGCCACACATCGCGCACGTCGGTCTGGCACAGCGACGCAAAGAAGGCGTACTCGCTAAAGCACGGCGGGCAGTTGAGCAGGGTCCGCCCCGTGCCGCCAAACGCCAGCAGGTAGTTATAGAGCAGCTCGTCGCCGCCGTTGCCCACGCAGATATTTTCGCGTGCCACGCCGTGCCAGGCGGCAAGCTCGTCGCGCAGGTCGTTGGACATGGGATCGGGATAGCGGTTGAGCGGCGTGGCAGCCAGGGCCGCATCGACCGCCTCGCGCACTCCAGCCGGCACGGGATAGGTGTTCTCGTTGGCCGAAAGGTTGATGCGTGTGGGCGTAAAGTTGGGATCGTAGGGCTCAATACCGGCCAAGCAAGGCTGGACGAGCTCCTTCATGCGGGGTGAAAGCTCGGCCATCTTAGGCCTCCTCGCCGGTCGCAGCCGCCAGGTCCACACCCTCGGCAACCGTCGCCGCGGCGTCGCCCGGCCAGGCAACCTTGGTCAGGTCGGCCGCGGCCAGCGACTCGGCGCTCACGGAGTCCTCGCCCTGCTCCAGCACGCGACGGCGCAATGCGGCCGAAAGCGCGTGCGCCCACAGGCCCTCGGCCTCGGCCAGGCGCTGCGTGGCGGGAGCGTCGGAAAGCAGGCCCTCGGGCGTATAGCAGATAACGCTCGAGCGCTTGACGAACTCCTCCACCGAAAGCGGGTTGGAGAACATGGCCGTGCCGCCGGTCGGCAGCGTGTGGTTGGGGCCGGCAACGTAATCGCCAAGTGGCTCGGAGCTCCAGGCGCCCACAAAGATGGCGCCGGCGTTGCGAATGCCGCCGAGTAGGCCCATCGCGTCCTTGCAGTGCAGCTCCAGGTGCTCGGGCGCCACGGTGTTCACGGCCTCAACGGCGGCGGCCATGTCGGCAGCAACCACGATCGTGCCCTCGTTATCCAGCGAGGCACGCGTGATCTCGGCACGCGGCGACTGTGCCACCAGAATATCGATGCCGACCTCGACCTCACGCGCAAACTGCTCGTCGCAGGTCACCAGGTAGCAGGCGGCCAACGGATCGTGCTCGGCCTGGGCCATCAGGTCGGCAGCGACCACCATGGGCTTGGCCGTAGCGTCGGCCAGCACGCAGACCTCGGACGGGCCGGCGACCATGTCGATGCCCACATCGCCCGAAACGATCTGCTTGGCCGCGGCGACAAAGGCGTTGCCGGGACCGGTGATCTTGTCGACGCGCGGAATCGTCTCGGTGCCGTAGGCCAGCGCGGCCACGGCCTGGGCGCCGCCCACCATATAGATCTCGTCCACGCCGCCGAGCTTGGCAGCCGCGAGCGTATAGGGGCTGATCAGGCCATCCTTTTGCGGCGGCGTCACCATCACCACGCGCTTGACGCCGGCCACCTTGGCGGGAATGGCGTTCATGAGCACGGTTGAGGGATACTGCGCACGGCCGCCCGGCACATAGATGCCGGCAGCTGCGAGCGGGGTCACTTTGACGCCGAGCATCGTGCCGTCCGGGCGCGTGGTAAACCAACTCTGCTCGACCTCACGCTGGTGGAATTCGCGAATCTGGCGCGCGGCCTTCTCGAGCGCGGCGACAAAGGCCGGGTCGAGGCCTTCGAGCGCGGCATCGATCTGCTCCTGCGGAAGACGGAAGCTCTGCAGTTCAACACCGTCAAAACGCTGGCAGTAATCGCGCACCGCGGCATCGCCGTTGGCGCTCACGTTGGCTACGATATCGCGGGCAGCGTCGACGATGTTTTGCGGCAGCACGCCCTTGCGATTGAGCTGGTTGGTAACGAGGCGCTCACCGGGAGCAAGCTTGATGGTCTTCATATCGGTATCCCCTATCGGTTGAGGTTGCGTTCGAAAAACGAGGTACCGGGCAGCGGCACCACTCGGTCCGCAGCCCGGATATGGGGGCGCCCGCGCGCGCTCGCGCTATTGTGCCGAGCCCGCAACGGGCTCAAAATGCTTGTCTTTCACGGCAGCCGCCAGGCGATCGGCCAGGTTGCGTACGCGCGGATCCAAGCGCGCGGCGCCCGGATTGACGAAGAAGCGGGCCGTGCAGTCCATAATGCGGCCGGTAATGACCAGGTCGTTGTCGCGCAGGGTCGCACCCGTGGCGGTAATGTCCACGATGCGGTCAGTCATGCCGACGATGGGGCCCAGCTCAATGTTGCCGTGCAGCGAAACGATGTCGGCATTCACGCCGCGCTCGGCATACCAGGCGCTCGCGATGCGCGGGTACTTGGTGGCCACACGCAGAGAGCCGCGGCGGGCATAGTTGCGCTCGGCCTGGCCGGCGCGCCATGCGGGCTCCGCCTCAATGAAAGTGCACAGGCCGTAGCCCAGATCGACGAGCTGTAACAGGTTAAGGTCAGCCTCGATGAGCGAGTCCCAACCGCAGATGCCGCAGTCGGCGCCGCCGCAGCCCACAAAGGCCGGCGCGTCGCTGGGGCGCACGATGACAAACTCAATGTCGCCGACCGCACCCTCGCCGGCACGCGTGTCGCGACCGCGCACGATCAGGTGACGGCCGGGGTCGCGCAGCTCGGAGACGTCCAGGCCCGCAGCCTCGAGCACGTCGAGCGTGTCGGCCTTAAGCGAGCCCTTGGGAACGGCGATGCGCAGCGGACCCTCGGCGCCACGGCCCACGGCGTGGTCGCCATCGGAGGCAGCGTCCTCGGCCGAGGTGCGCGCGGCCTCCAGGCGCTCGAGCGAAAAGGCGAAGCCCGCCGCCGGCACCTCGATACCGTCACCAAATGCGCCGGTAAAGATGGAGTCGTAGCGACCGCCCGAACCCACCGGATCGGGCAGACCGCCGGCATAGGCCTTAAAGACCAGGCCCGTGTAGTAATCGAAAGAATTCATGATGGAGAAGTCGAAGGACAGCACCTGAGCGTCCTCGGGAGCCAGGCCCTCAACCAGGGCTCGCAGCTCGCGTGTGAGCGGCGCGACGATACCGGCCGCCGCCAGCAACGCATCCACGTGGTCGAGCACCTCGGCGCCGCCATGCAGGCGCGGCAGCTCGCTAATGGCGGCCTTGACGGCCTCGGGCTCGTTGCTTTTCGCCACGCGGACATCGAGGCCCACAAAGTCGTTGGCGTGCACGCAACGCAGTGCCTCGGCAGCCAGCTCGCGATCCTCACATACCGCGAGCAGCTCCTTAAACGGACGCACGCTACCTGCGATAATGCGCGCATCGGGCAGTGCAAGCTTGCGCACGGCCTCCGCTACCAGCGAGACAATCTCGACATCGCCCGCGGTATCGCCCGCGCCGATAAGCTCAAAGCCCAACTGGGTGAACTGACGCGAACCGCCGGCATTGCGCTGGCACTCGCGGACCACCGGTGCCTCGTAGCGCAGGCGCAGCGGCAGGTCGGCCGCGCGCATACGAGTCGAGACCAGGCGCACGATGGGCAGCGTGTTGTCGGGACGGACCACCAGCAGGCGGCCGTCGTCGTCGAAGAGCTTAAACGGCGTGTCCGCGATGCGACCGCCTTCCTCGAGCGAACCCTTGTCCTCGAGCAGCGGCGTTTCGACCGGAAGGTAATGATGCTCCCTGAAGCAGCCCTTCACCGTCAGCGCAATCTCCTCGCGCGCCTGAGCCTCCTCGGGCAATATGTCCCGGAATCCCCACGGTGTGGCCGTCATCTGGTGAGCCTCCTCATGCTGTGTTTCATATAGAACAGAAGACCGGCATAGCTCCGCCGGTCTTCTGGGTACTTTAGCATACTAGAGTGCTTGCGGGGAGAATCGTCCCCCTCGGCTCACAGCGTATTCATTTGGAAACATAGGGAGGCGCGTCTCGCCTTCCATTCAAAAACTGGGCTGGACTTTCCGCTCGAGGCCCCAACCGGAAACCGCATCCCGTTCTGAACCGCAGTTCCGGGGCGCATTTTCCGCCGGAGACCTTAACGGAATATGCCATCCCAAAACAAAGAAAGCCCCAGGGCGCCAAAAGCCGTATGCCTTTGCCGACCTGGGGCATTTCGAGCCGTCGCCGTACAGGCAACGACGGCCCTTATTCCTTCTGTCACCAACCGATGCGGACGCTTTGACCCGTTCGGTTACGGCAGGATGTGGAATCCGAGCGTTTCGATATCGCGAGCGAAACCCTTAACGGTGTCGAGCGAGTACTCCATAAGGTCCTTGCCGACGTTCTTGCGCTTGGCCAGAATGCCGTTAGGAACGGTGATGATCTGGCATCCCACAGACTCCGCCTGATAGATGTTCAGGAGCTCGCGAGTAGATGCCCAAAGCACCTCGCACTGCGGCTTTGCCGCAGCCTTTTTGACAGACTCGGCCATGAACGGCAGCGGATCGACGCCGGTGTCGGCGATACGACCGGCAAAAATCGAGATGATAGACGGAGTCTCAGCGGAAACGGCATCCACAAACTCATCGACCTGCTCGGGAGTAAAGATCGTCGTGACGTTCACCTTAATGCCGTCGGCAGAAAGGCGCTTAACGAGCGCCGCCGTCGACTCGCCCTTGGTATTGAGTGCGGGGATCTTGACATACACATTGTCGGCCCAAGTCGCAATCTCGCGAGCCTCAGCCTCCATGCCAGCCTCATCGTCCGCAAAGACCTCGAACGAGACCGAAACATCGGTAATATGCTCGAGCACGGTCTTGGCGAACTCGCGATAATCGGTCACGCCGCCCGCCTTCATGAGCGAGGGATTGGTCGTGAAACCCTGGACGTTACCGTTTTCGGCCATGTCGAGCATGCCCTCAAGATTGGCACCGTCGGCAAATACCTTGATTGCCATAATGTACTCCTTACATACAAAATGATGAAGAAATGTACGAACTAAATTGTTTGCCAAATAACTGGCAGCGTTAGCACAAGATGGCGGGCCCGTTAATCGAGCTCGATCTCGAGATGGTAGAGATCGGCACGGTAGAACGACTCGACGTACTCACGGGGCACATTCTGCTGGTCATGAGAAACCCTCGTGATATTAAGCAGCGGGGCACCGGCACTGACGCCCAAAAGCTCGGCCTGCTCGTCGGTGGCAACGCAAGCTCCGATTTTTTGGCTCACGCGACTCCAGCGAATATCACAGGAGTTATTGAGGTAGGAGCGAAGCGATTCCTTGGAGAAGTCGCGTTCCGCAATATGCGGGACAAAACCATCTTCGTAGTAAATCGTCTCCAGATAGAACGGACGCTCGCCCGACACGCGCACACGACGGAGGCAAAAAGCCTTCACGCCTTCATCCAGACCCAGCTCTTGGGCAACATGCTGAGGCATGGGGACAACGCTCGACTCGATCAGGCGTTTCTGCGGCACCGCAAACTCGTCTACATTCTTTTTAATATAGCTCGAGACACGTTTGGGTGAACTGAGCGGCACGTTGGCAATAACCTCGGAACCGCGGCCGCGCTTCTTCTCGATCAGACCGTTATTGGAAAGCAGCTCCATCGCCTTGCGCGCGGTTGCACGCGAGACGTCGTAGCGCTTCATAAGATCGCTCTCGGAAGGAATGTAATCGCCAATCTTGTAAACACCGCTCGAAATTCCTTGGAACAGGATATCGTACAGCTGCGAATACAGCTGCTCCTTACCACTAAAATCGAGCTCAGATGTTTCGACCATCATCCCTCCTCTATCTGGACCGGCCCTTTTAACCCTTCGTATCAGATGTTGCCATGCAATAAATGTTACCCAAAAAAAGCTTAAAAGACACACATCGATAAAAGCACCCGTGAACAATCTCATTTCGCCTGGGCCCGTTTCACGAACTCATCAGAGACCCCGGGCATTCCTTGTGCAACGAATGCCCGGGACATAGGCTAGCGTGCGCCAAATAGCTTGCGCGGACTGGCACTCGCGCCGATTCGATCGGCCCCGGCGCCCGACATAAGCGCAAGGTCTTCTTTCGTGCGTACGCCACCCGAAGCCTTGACCTTTACGCGGCCACCAAGCTCCTGTGCAAACAGGTAGACGTCCTCCACCTGGGCACCAGCCGCACCAAAGCCCGTCGACGTCTTAATGAAGTCTGCGCCGGCAGCCTCGACGGCATGGCAAATTGGCTTTTTGGTCTCCTGCGCCAGGTAGCACGTTTCGACGATGACCTTGAGCGTCGCGTCCGGCACAGCCTCGCGCACGGCACGGATATCATCCTCGATTGCCTGGTAATCGCGGGCCTTGACCATACCCTGGTCGATCACCATGTCGATTTCGGAGGCGCCGTTGGCGTAGGCATCGGCCGCCTCGTCGGCTTTCGCGGCGCTCGTCATATAGCCGAGCGGGAAAGCGATGACCGTGGTGAGCGCAAGGTCGGGATAGGCCTCGTGCGCACGAGCGATATATGAAGGCGGAATGCAAGCGCTAGCGCAGCCGTACTCAAATGCCTCGGCACAAATAGCGTCAATCTGGTCCCACGTTGCGGTCGGCTTGAGCAGCGTATAGTCGATGCGCGAGCAAAGATCCTCGTCCGAAAGCTCCGCACCCGCCTTGGCGGCAATAGCGGCAACGGACGCGGGGTCGTCCAGATACTCATCGACCTTGGCCAAAAATCCCGGATAGTCAACGGCGTCGACGTTAGTCACATCGAGCTCAATCGTGTGACCCAGCTCAAACGTGTCGTAGCCGCGGTTCTTGATGCGATCGACGAGGATATCCAAATCGACCAGATCGTCGCCCGTGCTACGGTCCTCAAGCACATCGCCCTTGTGATAATGCGTCACGATGTGCGCGAGGTGACGCGTCGGCTTAAGGTCGCGAGCACGGTAGCGCTTGCTGATCATAACGGGGTCCGCGACAAGGCGAATCGTGAGAACGCGGTAACCGTGCTTTTCGGCCAACTCAGCGAGCTTGTCGTGCTGCTTGGCAGAGAACGGATAGTCGCACATGATCTGCGGGCCGTCCTCCATGGCGGCATCAAGGCGACGGAACCACTCCTGGAGCGCATTCGCGTCGACCTGTGCCTTCTCCTCGGCGTTATTGAAACCGTACGTATCCCAAAACTCTTCCTTAACGTCATCAAGAGAGACACTCAGAAAGCTCTCGGATGTATGACGAGCCTTAATGCGATCCGCCATATCGGTTTTGCCCGTAGCCGGAGGTCCAGCAAGCAAAATCAGCGTCTTTTCCATACCAGGAAACCCTTCTTACAACCAGATTATTTGCCACGGAGCTGGTCTTTGGAGATGGCAAGCATCTCGGTGACCTTGTCCATGTAGAACTTAATGGCCTCATCGTTTTTTGCCTGGGCGGCAGCCGCACGCTTCTTGTTGTACAGCTTGACCAGAGCCGCAGACGCCTTGCCCATCGTGCGATTGGCCTCCAGGCTCTGCTCATAGGCCTCGACGGCCTCGTCAACCATGTTGGCGTCGGCATAAAGCTTGCCGATCTCGTTTAGAACGTTCGCGGCGGCAACGCCCTCCTTGCCCTCGAGCTCGGAACGCTTTGCCTCAACGGCAGCGAGAACGGCATCTCGATCAAGAGCAGGCGCGGTCTCGGCTGCAGCGGAGGCCACCTTCTCCTTTTTCTTGCCAAATCCAAACAAACCCATTGGTAACCTCCACTAGCAGTAATAAGCGAAGGGGGTTGTTCCCCTGCCGGGGACCAGGCACAGGAACAACCCCCTAAAGAAAGACTTGGACCTTCGTCAGGCGCTACAAGAACCCTTATGCGATACCAAAGACGCTGAGGATGGACTTGACAGCCATGAAGAAGAAGCCGGTGACGACGGTGTCGACGTCGGTGCAGGTCATGTTCACGAAGCCGATCTGAGCGAGCATCGGGGACAGGAGCGCAGGCAGGATCATGATGAAGATGCCGTGGAAGATGCAGCCGATGATGGCGCCGCGACGACCGTCGATAGCGTTGCCGAAGATACCTGCGGTACCACCGGCGAAGAAGTTGGACATGACGCCGGGGATGACGAGGGTGCCCATGAAGCCGGTGATGGCCATGCCGATCAGCGAGCCGAGCGTGGTGAACACGAAGCCGAAGATAACGGCGTTAGGGGCATAGGTGAACAGAACGGGGCAGTCCAGAGCGGGGCGCGCATCGGGAACGAGCTTCATCGAAATGCCCTGGAAGGCGGGGACGAGCTCGGCAAGCAGCAGGCGGACGCCGGCGAGCAGGACGTACAGGCCAACGACGAACTGCATGGCCTGGAGGAAAGCGTAGACCATGTAGTTGGTGGCGCCGCAGTAATCAGCAGCGGCAGCGGGACCAGCGAAGGCAGCGACGACCAGGTAGAAAATGATCATGACCAGGCCGACAGCGGCGTAGGTGTCCTGGAGGAAGGACAGGGACTGCGGAATCTCGAGATCCTCGGTGGACTTGGACTCCTTGCCGCCAGCGAGCTTCTTGGTGATGCTTGCGACAAGAGCGGTGAACATATAGCCGAAGGTGCAGAAGTGACCAAGGGCGATGTCATCGGAATCGGTGATCTTACGGACGACAGGCTGAGCGAAGGCAGGCATGAGGGTAGCGAAGGCGCCACCGACGATGGAGCTGACGACGATCAGGGGCACACCGCGAAGGCCGCAGAAGAAAGCGAACACGACGCAGAGCGTAGACTCCCACAGAAGAGCCTGGCCGGTCAGGAACACGTACTTAAACTTGGTGAAACGAGCAAGGATGATGTTCACCACGAAGATGCCGGCGAGGCAGATGGCGATCTCGGAGCCAAGGCCCAAATCGGTCATGGCCTGACCGTTGATGCCCTCGATGGAGGCGACGACGGCCTTCATACCGTTGAAGCCGAAGGCAGAGTTGAACATATCGCCAAAGTAGGCCAGAGAACCCTGCATGACGCTCGAGCCGGCAGCCAGAACAAGGAAGCCGAGCATCGTCTTAAACGTGCCGAGCAGCACGTCGTTGGCCGGCTTCTTCTGAAGCACGAGGCCCAGGCAAGCGACGAGGCCGATGACGACGGCGGCCTGCGTCAGGATGTTATTGATAATAAACTCAAGAACAGCCATGTTGTACACCCCTTTTTCTCATGTACATTTCTATCAATCTAGGTGAATAGACCCTTACTCCAGGACGCCCATCTCCTTGAGCACCGGGGTCAGCTTCTCCTCGATTTCCTTCTTATCGACAAGGCGCTTGAGGAACACACAGGGAAGACCGGTGTTGTAGCTCTCGATCTGCGTCTTGAAGTTCTCGGCGGCAACGATCATGTCGAAGCCCTTCGAAGCGCCCGCGGCGCTGGAAACGCTGTCGTGGTCCATCTTGCACTGAACCCCGAGCTTCTTCATGACCTGCTCAATAGCCATCTGGCAGGCAAAGCTGCTTCCAAGACCATTGCCGCAGCAGCACAAAATCTTGACCATGTCCATTTCCTTTCTTTTTTGGAGCTTTTGCCCCAACCTCGGGATCGATGCGGGCAAACCATCCGATTCGCCCGCACCATGCGGTGTTGTCTACACCGCCACGCCCGTAAATGCCTGATAAATCTCGTCGGCATCATCCGAAGCGACGATCTGTGCAATCTTGTCCTCATCCATAAAGATGCCAGCAAGCACCTGCATGGCCTCGATATGCGAATTGGAATCCTCGGCAGCAAGCGCAACCAAAAGGCGAACGTCAAAGCTGTCTTCCGAGAACCTAACGGGCTTCTTCAGAACCGTCACGGCGAGCTGACCCTTAATGCAGCCGTCCTCGGGGCGACCGTGAATCAGCGCGACGTCTTCGGTGAGCACGTAATAGGGACCCATCTCGTTCGTGGCGCGGATAATCTCGTCCGCATAGCGGTCCTCGACATAACCGCCCTCGTTGAGCGGGGCGATGGCGAGCTTGATCGCGTCCTGCCATGTGTCGACAGAATCGGCGAGGCGAACGTTTTCGCGCTTAAGCATCTCCGTAATCTGCATCGGTCCGCCTCGTCCCTAAGCGACGATATTCTTGAACAGGCTGATGCGGTGCTCGACGACCTCTTCGACGGCCTTCTGGGCAGGCATAACCATGTTACGGTTGGAAGCGTTCTCCTTGAGCTCGTCATAGCACTGCTTGGAAGTCTTGTTCCAGTTGACGAGCAGGTCGGTGCCGACATTGAACTTACGGATGCCCAGGTCGATGACGTGACGGACGTCCTCGTCCTTAACGCCGGTGCCGCCGTGGATAACCAGGGGGAAGCCGTTCACGGCATCGCGGATCTTCTCGAGCTGATCGAAGGAAATGTTGGTCTTGGACTTGTACTGACCGTGGTTGGTACCGATAGCAACGGCGAGCGCGTCGATGCCAGTCTTCTCGATAAACTCAACAGCCTGCTCGGGATCGGTGTAGCGCACATCGGCATCGGCCACGGCGACGCCGTCCTCGGTACCGCCAACGGTGCCGAGCTCGGCCTCGACAGAAGCGCCATGAGCCTGAGCCATCTCGACGATGCGCTTGGTGCCAAGGATGTTCTCCTTGAAGGGAAGCGCGGAGCCGTCGAACATCACCGAGCTGTAGCCAGCTTCGAGAGCCTTGCGGATCTCGTCGAAGTTCTTGGCGTGATCAAGGTGAAGAACGACGTTCACGCCGTACTCCTCGGCCATGGACTTGCACACGGCAACCAGGTTGCGATGACCAACGTAGCTAGCGGTGCCCTCGGAGGTCTGGATAATCACGGGGGTGTGCAGGCGAGCTGCGACGCGGATGATCGACGGGCACATCTCGAGGTTGTGAGTGTTGAAAGCGCCAACGGCCATGTTGAGCTGGTTGGCCTCTGCCAGGACCTCACGCAGGGTTACGTACATAGTGTTTGCCTCCTGTTGTCTCCACTGGATGTATCAAGTGGCGACCGCACAGGGGGTGCCGGTCGCCGTCCTTGATCGACAACAAGGTTATCACAAACGTCCGTATATTCGGTTATACGAATGATATTTCGTTTGAATCGTCCTCCACAGACCGCTCGCCGGCCAATTTCGACCGTTTGCCCGCAGACAAATAGGGTGCCCGCAACCTATGCGGGTGCCCTTGTCTGGTCAGACGCCTCGAAATAAGACGACATGTCCGTTTTAGATAAACGAGCGTTGATGGCGATGGAAGTCTAGCCATGAACTCGCGCCGAGTTCATTCATGAAGCCTCTGCGGAAAGTCCAGCCCGGAATGAGCCTCCAAAATGGGACGCACTTTCCGCATGAGACCCCATCCGGAAAGTGCATCCCATTCCAAGCCCAAATTCCGGGACGCACTTTCCGCTGAGGACCTCAACCGAAAACGGCGTCCCATTCTGGACTGCAATTCTGGGACACAGTTTCCGCATGAAGCCCCAACCGGAAACCGCATCCCATTTCCAGAAGAGCACTCGACGGAAAAGCCGACTCGGCGCCCTGTCCCGCTTAGGCGCCAGTCGCGCGCCGGTACACTGCCATTACCTGGGCATCGGCTGCCGCGGGATCAGCGAAATAGCGCCAGTCGTACGTCTCTGCCGAAACTACACCGCGATAACCGCGCGCCACCAGCCTATCCAGGTCGGCACGCATATCGCGGTCGCCGTCACCCCAGGCAAGATGTGTGGTGCCATCTGCCGCGACATCGACAAAGTGCACGTGGGCGACGTCATCGCCAAGCAGATCGAAATAATCATCGATGGTATCCCCCGCCACCGCCATGGCGCCCATATCAAGGCACGCCTTGAGCGCCGGATGGCCAACCGCGTCAATCATGTGCTTTGTATCCGCCGCCGAGTTCACGATCATCGACTCAACCGGCTGCAGGGCCTCAAGCACCAGCCGCACGCCGCGCTCACCCGCATGCTCGGCAATCGACCGCAGCATCGAAGCGCTACGCGCCCACGCATCCTCAATCGGCTCATTCAAAAACGCCCAACCGCTCGACACCATGACCTGCTCGGCCCCAACCTCCGCCGCGATATCCACGACGTTCTTAAAGTATGCGAGCGTGCGAGCGCGCGACTCCTCCCCGCGCGCCGCGATGTTCCACGGCTTGGGATTGTTCTGCTCGGGGCAGATGCCGACAATCCGGACTCCGTACCGCCGCGAAAGTTCCTTAACCTGCTCGAGCGAATCATAGCCATGACAGTCGACATACAGGTGCATCGCCCCCGTCCAAAGCTCGCAGCACGTATAGCCCGAAGCCGCCGCCGAGGAAAAGAACTCCTCCAGGTCAAAGTAACGATGGCTGATATTCATAACGGCAAGCTGTGGATACTCCATCTTGTCCACCTTTCGGCAAAAGGGCGCCGCAGCACAGTGTGCGCGACGCCCCCTCTTACATTGTTTTGATTATGACGGATGCCCTACTGAACACCAAGCACTCCAAAGAACGCGCCGGCGATGCTCACGAGCAAAATCACAAGCATGATGAGCAGCGGATTCATCTTCTTCTTGAGCATGAGATAGACGATTCCAAACAGCCCCATCGTGACGAAGCCCGGGAAGATGCCGTTGAGCAGCTCGGCCAGCGTCTGAGCGCCATCGCCCGCGCCGACCATGAGCGGAATGTCCACGGTGACCATCTCCATGGTCATGGCGCCGATCACCATGGCACCCATGATGGAGGCCATCTTGACGATCGTGTCCATGATGCCCGACTCCTGGACCTTGCTGATCATGTCCGAGCCAAAGCGATATCCCACAAACGTCAGCACATAGCGAATGATGTAGTGCGGAACGTTGAACACCAGCAGGAACAAAATCGGGCCAAGGATCGAGCCCTGCAGCGCCAGCGAGGTGCCGACGCCCGTAGCCAGAATGCGCAGCGTGCCCCAGTAGAAGGCATCGCCCACGCCGGAAAGCGGACCCATCAAAGCGAGCTTAACGTTGGAAATCGCGCTCGTGTCAAAGCTCTCGTCGGTAGCGTTGACCTCCTCCATTGCCGCGGCAATGGACATGGGGAGCGTCGAGATGTACGGCGTGACGTTATAGAGCTCCATGTGGCGCTTGAGCGCAGCCTTAAAGTCCGCATCCTGCGGATAGAGCTTGCGCAGGATCGGCATGAGAGCCCACATAAAGCCGATGTGTCCCATACGCTCGTAGTTCCAGGAATGCTCATAGGGAATCGAGCGCCAGAACAGTTTCTTAAGATCTGCGCGGGTAATCAGCCCGTCGTAGGAAGACTCAAACTTAAAACTCATCGAACCCACTCCCAATCGCAGGATCCTCGGTTGCCGCCACGGGCTGCTCCGCCTTTTTCTTCTCGCCCAAAACCGTCATCGCGACGACGATAATCGCGGCGAAGATCGCCACACCCGTCGTGCTAATGCCAAAGTAGGCAACGAGGAAGAAGCCAGCAAAGAAGAACGGCGCCACGGTCTTGTTCATAATCATCTGAGCCAGCATCGCAAAGCCGAGTGCAGGCAAGAAGGCGGCAGCGACATCCATACCGGTCTGAACGAAATCGGGAATGATGTTGAGCAGGCTGGCGACGGCGTCGGCGCCAAAGAAGAATGCCAGGGGAATAATCAGCAGGCCGCACCAGCTCTGCGCGTAACCGGCGATGAGCATGTTACGCGTGATGGCCCTGGTGTCTCCGTCCTCAACGTTCTTGTCGATACGGTGCACCAGCAGCAGCATGACCGGCTGGCCCAGAGCCGTGTCGAGCGCGAGAACGATCGTGGCGATAGGGATACCCAGGGTCAGCGCCGCCGAAGCGTCCGCACCGGCCTGCATGGCAAGGGATACGCCCAGGATGGTTCCGGAAATCGTATCGGGCGGATTATAGGCGCCAACCGAAATAGCACCGACCATGGCGAGTTCCATCGTGGCGCCCATGATCGTACCGGTCACCACGTCGCCCATGACAAGGCCGACTAAAGGTCCGAGCACAATGGGGCGCTGGAGGTAGCTCGTGCCCGTCAGCCACTCGGAATAGCCCAAAAGGGCAATGAGGAAAATCAGGATTGTCTTGATTACCATGACGACCCCTAACCGATGGCCTTTGCGGCGTCAGTCTTCGCATCCGCCGGAATCATCTGGATGAACAGCTCGTAGCCCTCGCCGAGCAGCTCCTTCACATACGCCTCGTTCTCGGGCGTAAGGAACACGCTCGTCGAGACCTGGCGGGCATCCTCGCTAAAGGCAACGTTGCCAAGGTTGATCTTCTTGACGCCCATCGCCTTTGCAACGGCACCGGCCTGCTGAATCGTCTCGCAGACCACAAAGAGCTTGTACTTGTCGGTCACACCGCTCTGGAGCGCCTTGACGGCATCCTCGGTGTTTTTAACGACGACCTTGCAGCCTTCGGGCTTTGCGAGGGACAGGGCCTGCAGACGAAGCTTGTCGTTGAGGACCGTATCGCTCACCAGCAGGATGCAGTCGGCACCCAGAGCCGAGGTCCAGCTAACGGCAACCTGGCCGTGAAGCAGTCGATAGTCTACGCGAATCATCTGAATCATGATGTGCTCCTAACGATTAAAACTCATCGAGTTCGGCCTGACCCAGCAGGTCGTTGACGTACTTGACCTTGGTGTCGTCCGCCTCGATGATCTGACGGATGGCCTCGTCGATCGGGGTGGAGTCGGGCACGAACAGCAGCTGAATCAGCAGCGGCAGGTTCATATTGGTCACGAGATGCGTGTTGGGGCGCGTCTGAACGACCTTGGTGAACTCGTTGTTGACGCTGCCGCCAAAGAGGTCGGTGCAAACGACAACCTCATCGTCCGCGGCAAACCCGTCTAGAATCGCTGCGGCCTCCTTGACCAGATCCTCGTTTCCATCGACGTACATCGAGAGCGCGTGGACGTTTTCGCGCTCGCCGGAAAGCAGGCCGATGCTCTCGACGATTCCAGACGCGAAATGAGCATGGGATGCAACGATAAACTGCCTCATTCGATTCCCCTTCCTAGCGAATTTCGGCATAAAAATGCCCGGACGCATGCGCCCGGGCAGGGTGCTTCTTACATGAGTGGTCAACTATTAGTAGTCGAACTGGTGATAGTAACGACGGTAGTTGAGGTTGTGCTTGGTGACCGTCTCGTAGTAGGCGGCGAGTCGATCGGTGACCAGCGAGGAAAGGATCCACGGAGACACGATGACGCGGAACTCCTCGTCAAGGCCCGGGATGGCGAACTCGGCGGTGTCGATGATGTTGATGTCGGTGTCGCCGGTGACGCCGCGAGTCAGGAAGGCACGGACGCGCTCATCGAGCTTGCGGTTCTCGTCCTCGCCCATGAACAGGAACACAGGAACGCCGGGCTCCACGAGCTCAAGGGTGCCGTGGAAGAAGTCGGCCGAGGTGATGTAGCGGGTGCGCTTCCACTGCATCTCCTCGAGGATGCACATCGAGAAGAGGATGGTCTCGCCCCACAGGGCGCCGGAGCCGATGAACATCGTGTAGGGCGCGAGGGCGTACTTCTTGGCGAGCTCCTCGGCACGCGGCTCGAAGCTCTTGCGGATGTCGACCAGGTGGGTCCAAACATCCTTGGTCTGCTCGATAAACTTGTCGAACTGCGGGAAGCAGCCGCGGCGGTTGAGGAGGCGCAGGCCGAAGCAGTCGGCGAGGTAGTAGCCCATCTCGCAGCCGCCGTTACCGTGATCGGATGCCATCTTGACGCAGTTCTCGGCGCCGACAGCCTGGCCGATGGGACCCTCGGGCTTGGTCATGGCGTAGACGCGAATGCCCTTTTCCTTCATCTTGTTCACGGCCTCGAGGACCTCGGGGGTGGTGCCGGACTCGGAGGCGGTGAGCACGACGGACTTCTCGGTCATGCGCTTGTGGCCCATAACGTTCCACTCGGCGGCGTGGATCAGGTAGACCTCGAGGTCGCGATCGCCGAACTTGTTCATCAGATACTCGAGCTGCATAAACTCATCCCAGGTGCCGCCAACGCCCATCAGGAAGATGGCGTCGTAACCCTCGTCGGCGACCTTGTCGGCGAGCGCGATCATCTTCTTGCCGGTCTCGTAGACGTTCTTGCCGTCCTCGACGTAGCCCTCCTGGCTAAAGTGCATGATCTCGATCTTCTCGGTTTCCTTCATGGTTTGTCCTTTCTGTCTCCCACGCAACTCTATACATCGCGTTTCTTTTCGATACCAATTATAGACATACACCCAACGTGTTTTTAATACCACTTTGCAATCTGTGCTGATCCTCGGTGAACGGTCGAAATTCTCAGGTGAGTGGTATTAAATTAAAATTATATGTATATCTAGCACCCCTGGCGCTTCCCCTGCGTGACAAAGAACAGCGTTCCTACCAGCGCAATGATTGTCGAGGCTCCAAACAACACCGTCTGAACGCCCAGGGCCTCTGCCAAAAACGGAGCGGCCAGCAGCGGCAGCACGCCGGCGCTCATCAGGCCAAAACGCACAAAGCCGGTAATGCGCCCCAGGTATTTGATATCGGCACGCTCCTGAATCAGGATCATCTGCAGCGGCTCCAAGAAGCCCCACGCCAAGCCATTGATCGCCTGACCGATAATCGCCACTCCCAGCATATCGGTGCCCACGTACACCATGGATCCAATGCCCACGGTCATGAGCGCGCCCAGCAGCAGACGCAAATTGACATGGCGAGCCGAGAGCTTGGTCAGGGCAAATGCGCCGACCGACGAGGTAAGGCCCACGACCGATGACAGCCATCCCAGCCAAACGATATCCACATTGAGCACATCGCGATAGAACAGCGACTCCAGGGAGTCGAATGCGCCAAACGCAAAGAAGCCCAAAAAGCCCGAGATAAAGATGAGGCGCAGGTCGTGATCGCAAAACGTGAGCCGGGCGCCCTCGATCATGCCACCAAGGATGCCGCCCCTCCGCTTCTCCGCCTTTGGGGGAACCACGCTCTCATGGCAACCCAGGGAAAGCCAAGCCGCCACGCCCATCATGCCAGCCATGAGCAGGTAGACAGACTGCGTGGCAAAACAGCTCACGATGGCACCGCCAAGCAGCGGGCCGGCGGTATAGGCGATATTGCTGTAGAAGACCATCAGACCGTTCACGCGGGTGCGGCCCTCGGTGGTCGACTCAAGATAGCCCGGAAACGCATGCGTGCAGGTGTTGATAAAGCCACCCGCAAGTCCCAAGACGCACGCGGCAAACACAAGCCCGGGAACGGACAGCGGCGTCAAGCCAATGCCGAGCGACAGCACCGCCGTGACCGTGCACGTCACAAACGACGTGCGACGCGGGCCAAAGCGGTCGATGACCGAACCCGACACCATATTGCCCACCGAGGTCGTAAGGTTGCGCACGAGCGTGATGGCGGCGACCAAAAAGGCCGTTCCCGCCAAGTCATACGTCGCCGCGCCGATAAGCCCTAAAAAGTACACCGCGTTGTTGGCGCACCATTGCAGGGACTCGATGAGAATCAGCCTGACCTCTGCCGGCGTCAGGCGCATTGCTTCGCGATCCTTCGCGAACATACGAACTCCTTCTATGCAAAAAGGGGACGGAGGGCATAGGCCTACTCCATCCCCTTACCAGGTTGCAACGAAAATCTATGCAGCTGAGCCCTATGCCAGCACGCCGAAGAACGCGCCGACGATGCCCACGACCATGGTGGACACGATCAGCACCATGGGGTTGATCTTCTTGGACAGCAGCCAGTAGTACAGCCAGAAGGCGAGCATGCCGAGCATGCCGGGCATGATGCCGTCCAGGATGTCCTGGAGGGTCTGGGCGTCGTCGCCCGAGCCGATGGCGACCGGGATGCTGGCCCAGAACATGTCCTTGCACATGGCGCCCACGACCATGACGCCCACGATTCCCACGCAGGTCATGATCTTCTGCATGAGGCCGGTCCTCTGGGCCTCGTCCAGGAAGCCCACGCCCAGCTCGTAGCCCTTGATGGCGCCCCAGACGCGCAGCGCGAAGCCGGGGACGTTGTAGATGAGCAGGAAGGCGATGGGGCCGAAGGGGTTGCCGGCCTGGCACAGGCTGATGCCCACGGCGGCGGCGACCACGCGCAGCGTGGACAGGAAGATGGAGTCGCCGATGCCCGACAGCGGGCCCATGAGGGCGGCCTTGACGTCGTTGACGCTCTCGGGCTCGATCTCGCCGCGGGCGACCTTCTCCTCCATGGCCATCGCGATGCCGCCGACGAACGGGGCGAACTGGACGGTGATGTTGAAGAACGCGCAGTGGCGGTGCAGGGCCTCGGCGTAGTCGTCGGGGCGGCCGGCGTAGATCTTCTTGAGCATGTTGGCGACCATCAGGCAGAAGGCGATGTTCATCTGCTTGTAGTAGGTCCAGGAGAACTCCATGCCCAGGGAGCCGACGTTGACGGCGCTCTTGACGAGGTCGGAGCGCGTGATCTTGTTCTCGGGACTAGAAGTCATCGTCCTCATCCCCTTCCGCGGAGAGCTGGGGCTGGGCTCCGCCGAGTCCCAGCAGGTCGAACTTGTCGATGCCGATGATGATGGCGATCAGGGCGACGCCCAGGACGGGCACGTTGGCGTAGGAGCACAGCAGGAAGCCCAGGAAGTAGAAGGGCACGAGCTGCTTGGTGAGCACCAGGCGGCCGAGCATGGCGAAGCCCATGGCCGGCAGGATGTTGGCGGCAACGCCGCAACCATCAATGATGAAGGGCGGGATAAAGTCGAGCAGACCCTGAATAGCATCGGAACCCAGATAGAAAGCGCCGGCGCACAGCAGGAAATACTCCACGCAGCCCCAAAGGCCAATACCCCAGTGCACCGCGTAGATGCCCTTGAGGTTTCCCTTGAGGGCAAATTTGTCGGCCATGTCCACAAAGACGGGGAAGAGCGCGTTGGTGATATTGCCGATGGTCAGCGAAAGCACGGCGATAGGCATGGCCAGTGCAATTGCAGTCTCGGTACCTTGACCCAGCTGGATCGCGAAGGCGCAGGCGAGCACGCCGCCGACTGTCTCGTTAGGCGGCACATAGGCGCCGATGGAGATCGAGCCCATGAACAGCAGCTCCAGGCTCGCGCCTACGGCAAGGCCGGTCTGCAGGTCCCCCAGCACCAGGCCCACGAGCGGGCACAGGCAAATGGGGCGGAACGCATAGAGGGTGCCGAGCTGGTAGTCGAGACAGCCAAAAGCTCCGACTAAGCCGACGAGGATTGCTTGGGTAAGCATGGTTCCTCCAAAATAGGAAATCTCGAGTCATAGCCAGTCCCCGTCGCGCGCTGTTGATATCAATCCGGGAACTTGACCACACGGCCCGAAGCGTACCTGGTGTGCTGCTAACACCCATGCCAGGCACAAATGATTTGATACCAATTATAGGTATGCAGGTTTGCCTTATTTAATACCACTCGCCCAGCGGGGTGTTTTTACCCGTAAACGGCAGGTATTGCCCCTCAGGCGCAATCCTTGTTGTGACGATGGACGAGCGCAACGAGAAAACCGTCGCAAAAGGCGTCGGATACCAGGTTGGCAACGATAACCGAGACGATGACCGCCGCACCCAAAAGCTCATTCCAGCTAAAGACTTCGCCAAAGAGCAGAGCCGACCAACAGGGCGCGAGCACGACCTCGCTCATGCAGACCAGGTTGGCGGCAAACGCATTGGTGCGCGCGATCCCCCTGGCATACAAAACGCTCGCCAGGCCACTGCAAAACAAACCGTGGACCACCATAAGGCCCCACTCAAAGGGTTTGACCGCACCAAGGCTGCCCGCAAAATAGAAAATCGGCAGCATCGAGATTCCGCACGACAGGAGCGACGACACCATCGGCGACGCATCGGGGCGTGCATTCAGGAAAAAACACAGCCCAAAGGTGGCACCCGAAATGACGGCAAGCACATTTCCGAGCATGCCCTCGGCGCTCAGATCTCCCAAAAAGAAGAGTCCCATACCTGCAAAGGCAGCAATCACGGAGAGGATCTTTGCCGTCGAAGGCAGCATGCGCGATGCAAGCGACTGGTAAACGATGACGAAGATCATCGAGGTGTATTGCAGGACGATCGCGTTGCCGACCGATGTGAGCTGGTTGGCGAAGTTGAACGTGGTGCCCGTCACAAAGTTGCAGACGGCCACAAGAACAATCAGGCGACTGATGCGCAGCTTTGGTCTGCCAACAAACAAGATGAACAGCGCCATGAAGATCGACGTGACGGAGCCGATCAAAAGGGCTGACTGCGAGTTGGCGTGAACGAGGATGCCGATAAAGCTCCACAAGAGCGCCGTGCCAAATAGATACATCGCACCGCTCACGCCATTGTCAGGTGGATTGTCGGATCGATTCACGAAGCACCTCCTCGTAATAAAAAACGGCGACCGCAGCGGGTCGCCGTTTCCCTTGGGGGCAGATAATGCCGCAGGATTCTATGCCAGCACGCCGAAGAACGCGCCGACGATGCCCACGGCCATGGTGGCCACGATCAGCACCATGGGGTTGATCTTCTTGGACAGCAGCCAGTAGTACAGCCAGAAGGCGATCATGCCGAGCATGCCGGGCATGATGCCGTCCAGGATGTCCTGGAGGGTCTGGGCGTCGTCGCCCGAGCCGATGGCCACCGGGATGCTGGCCCAGAACATGTCCTTGCACATGGCGCCCACGACCATGACGCCCACGATGCCGACGCAGGTCATGATCTTCTGCATGAGGCCGGTCCTCTGGGCCTCGTCCAGGAAGCCCACGCCCAGCTCGTAGCCCTT
>CAKTWW010000037.1 GCA_934630855.1 uncultured Collinsella sp. | reverse complement strand
CTCGACTATAGTAACAAAGATTTCCGCCGTGTGCTAGAGAAATTTTTACTTCTTTGGCACTTCGATGCGAACCGTGTCGGAGATAAGCTCCGTCGCGCAGGCCCACCAGCCATTTTGCTGAGCGAGTGCTGCAAGATTGGCTGACGTGGCAGCGGTGTCGCAAATGGCAAACGAGCACGCACCCGATCCGCACACGTTCACGGCAACGGTACCGTTCTGTGCGCACAGCCAGTCGAGCACCGTTTGGATTTGAGGCTCCATTTGTGCAGAAATGACACCCAGGTTGTTGTGGATGAGCGCATAGGCCATCTCTGCGTCTCCCGAGCGAAGAGCCGATGCGATCGCGCCGGGCTTGTCTGCCGGCACCGGGGTCTCGTCAAAACGCCGATAGGCTTCAATTGTCGATACGCTTGCGTCGCGCGGCTTGACCAGCACGACGGGTGTCGCGGGCAGCGCGGGGTACTCAGTCGCCAGAACGTCTCCCCCGCCCACATAGAACGCAGGGCTCGCGTGCAAAAAGAAGGGAACATCGGCGCCAATGCCGCGGGCGATCTCGTCGAGCGCGGGATCGGTGCGGTCGATGCCCCAAAGCTCCGCCAAGGCGGCAATGACCGCCGCGGCGTCCGTCGAGGGACCGCCCAGGCCGGCGCACAGCGGGATGCGCTTCTTGATCGTCACGCACACGTCGGCCTCGCGGCCATAATGCTCGGCCATAGCGACAGCAGCACGATACGCCGTATTCTTTTGCATGGGAAAATCGGATGCCGGAACCGTCTGTACGGTCAGCTCCTGCGCCGGAGTGACCGTCACGGTATCGGCAAGACCGACGGCTGCCATCAGGGAATCGACCTTGTGGTAGCCGCGGTCGTCACGCTCGGTATGAACCCCCAGGTAGAGGTTGATCTTTGCCGGCGCGAAAAGAGTCAGGGACCGATCGGTCACCGTTAGTGCTCCTCGAGCTGATTGCCAAGCGGGGTAAAGATGTGCTCGCCGCTCTCGGGGTCGAACAGCTCGACCTGGCCGGTGAGAACATCGATATACTGGTAAGACTGACGCGACTTGCGACCGCGGCGCTCGTCAACCTCGACGATAAAGACGGCGGGATGGACGCTCTTGATGGTGCCCATGCGCTCGACGACGCGGGTGCGGCCCATGTTGGCCTTCACCTTTACGCGATCGCCCACCATGTCGGTCAGCTTCTCGTGGATGTCGTCGACGTGATTGACTTCCATCTCTTCCATGAACAGGGCCTCCAGAAGGTGTAATTCAAAAAGGGGATAATACCCCTAAGATAGACAAAACTCTAATACTATAGCACCCTACTGAAGCAATGCGCAAGTAGCAAATTTGGGACGGGGCTTTTTTAGCTACTTCTACGTCGGACAGCTATCCCCGTTCCAGAAAACATGCGCAAGTAGCTAAAAGAGCCCCGTCCCAAATTAGCTACTTACAGATTGTCCGTGTCTAAGACGATGGTGAATGGGCCGTCATTGACGAGGTCGACCTTCATGTCGGCGCCAAAGATGCCGTGCGCTACGTGTTCGACGTCTTCGCGCACAAGCGTCAGGAAATACTCGTAGAGCTCGTTGGCCACATCGGGCGCGCCGGCATCCGTAAACGACGGACGCCTGCCGTGGCGGCAGTCGGCGAACAGCGTGAACTGCGACACCACGAGCACCTCGCCGTCGACATCGGCAAGCGCCAGATTGGTCTTGCCGTTCTCGTCCTCGTTAATGCGCAAGCCCCAGAGCTTGCCCCACAACTTATCGGCCTCGGCGCGCGTGTCGCCGTGGCCCACGCCCAACAACACCAGGTAGCCGCGTCCAATACGACCCACGCACTCGCCGTCGACCGTCACGCCGGCGTTTAGCACACGCTGCACTACCGCACGCACGGTCTACTCCTCGCCCGTCAGCTTGGCTGACAGGTGCTCGAGCGCATGGAATCGATGGCTGATGGCGTTCTTCTCGTCCGACGTCAGCTCGGCCATGGTCTTGCCCGGCGTGTCGACCGGCAGGAACAGCGGGTCGTAGCCAAAGCCGTGATCTCCGCGTCCCTCGTGCGCAATGACACCCTCGCAGGCGCCCTCGCCATAGGTGACCAGGCCGTCCGTATCGATGAGCGCAACGACACTCATAAAGCGCGCGGTGCGGTCCTCGTCGGCCACGCCCTCCAGGTTCACGAGCAGCTTGGCATTGTTGGCGGCATCGTCGCCGTGCACGCCCGCGTAACGTGCGCTATATACGCCGGGCTCGCCGTTCAGGGCATCGACGACCAGGCCGGAATCGTCAGCGATAGCCATGAGGCCCGTCTCCTCGACCGCAGCCTGGGCCTTAATGATGGCGTTCTCCAAAAACGTCGTGCCATTTTCCTCGGGGTCCTCAAAATCACCCAGCTGGCCGAGCGCCACAAAGCGCACCTCGGGCATGACCTTGCCCAAAATAGCTTCAATCTCGGTGAGCTTATGAGCATTGCCGGTTGCCACGACGATGGTCGCCGCCGGGTCGAGGGTGTCGATATCGATCTTCTCAAGTGCCATGGCTGGCCTCCTTGTCCTTATAGCAAAGCCGCCCAAGGGAAATCGGACTCTCGCCCTCTCCCCTCCTTGGCGGCAGAAACCTTACAGTTCGGCATTTCCGCAGATAAAACCTGCCAAAACAAACCTGTCCCTTTTTGGTAGGTTAGGCGAGGGCTTGGCGCTGGAGCTCGATGAGCTCGGCGATGCCCTTGTCGCCCAAGTCGAGCAGGGCGTTGAGGCGCTTGCGGTCGAAGGGCGCCTGTTCGCCGGTACCCTGGAGCTCGATCATCTCACCGGTGTCGGTAGCGACGAGGTTCATGTCAACCTCGGCGTGGCTATCCTCGGAATAATCCAGGTCAAGCAGTGTATTGCCGTCGACAACGCCCATCGAAACCGCGGCAACCTGGCCGGTGAGCGGGTTACGCTCGATCTTGCCGGCTTCGACCCACGTGGCAAGTGCGTCGTGCAGTGCCACCCAGGCGCCGGTGATGCTGGCCGTACGCGTACCGCCGTCGGCCTGAATGACGTCGCAGTCGACGGTAACGGTGTACTCGCCGAGCGCCTTCATATTGACGACCGTGCGCAGGCTGCGGCCGATGAGGCGCTCGATCTCCATGGAACGGCCCTTGCGGTTGGCGTGCTCGCGCTTGCAGCGCTTGCCGGTCGACGCCGGCAGCATGGCATACTCCGCGGTCACCCAACCTGCCTTGGCGCCCTTGCGCCAGCCAGGCACGCCCTCCTCAATGGTGGCGGCGCACAGCACGCGCGTGTCACCGAACTCGGCCAAGCAGGAGCCGTGGGCGTGCTTCATAACACCGCGGGTGAGCTTGACCGGGCGCATCTCGTTGGCGGCTCGGTCGTAAGAACGGTTGACCTGCATATATTCCATAGGTAAGTCCTTTCGCATAGAAAAGCTGCCGGGCGGCGCCGATTGCTAGCTCAGCTCGTCAAGGTCCACGTGCTCAATGCTTTTGAGCGGTTGGCCGAAGATGAAGCTGCCCGCCACCGCAAACTCAGCAATATTGTCAGACGTCGTGGCAAAACGATGCTGCGGCTCGGCAGTATCGCCTGCCAGCTGTTCGCGACGCGTGAGGATATCCGTCAGCTCGCGCGTGGTCTCCTCGGCAGAGCTCACGACGCGGACCTGCGGGCCAAGTGCATGGCGAATAGGTCCCACCAGCAGCGGAAAATGTGTACAGCCCAGCACCACAGTATCGATACCGTGGTCGTACAGGGGCTCAACCGTAGCGCCGACCAGCGCGCGCACGGCGGGCGTGTCGAAAATGTCCTCGTTCTCGAGCCACTGCTCCTGCAAATGCGTGCCAGATGCGAGCTCATGCTCGACGACCTCGACAAAACTCGAAGCCGGGCAGCCGTATACATCCACACCGGCATCCAAATCTTGGATCGCACGCGTATAGGCGCCCGAGCGAATGGTGAGGTTGGTGGCGAGCACGCCCACGCGGCGCGTGCGGGTGCTATTGATTGCCGCGCGGGCGCCCGGCGCGATCACACCGATAACGGGAACGTCGAGCACCTGCTGGGCCAGGCGCAACGCCGCGGCCGTCGCCGTATTGCAGGCGATGACCATAATCTTGACGTCGTGCCTCGACAGCCACCGGCCCGCCTGTAACGCAAACGAGCGCACTTCGTCCTCGGTACGCGTGCCGTAGGGGCAACGCTTGGTGTCGCCAAAGTAGTAGACGGACTCATGCGGAAGCGCCGTGGCTATGGCGCGCGCGACCGTCAGGCCGCCCAGACCCGAGTCGAACACGCCGATCGGGCGCGTGTCGCCAGCCAGATTCTCGATATCGGACATTGCCTCACCAGATTCTCTCGAACAGACAGGTTACGCGTAGTGGCGCCACTACGAACGAGCCGCGACGAGCAGCTCGGCCGTTGCCACCCAGCCGTCGACAATCTTGCCGCGCGTGACGAAGGCATTGTCGCAAGCCTCCAGGAACTCGGGCGCGCCGGCGCTGGTCAGGCCATTCTCGACCAGGCAGAACGTGCCCACGTGGTCGGCCATGTAGAAATCGGACTCGGAATCGCCAAGCGCCAGCGTCTCCTCGCGCTCGATACCCAAGTGCTCGCAGAAGCGCGCGACTGCCACGCCCTTGTCGAGGCCCGACGGGTTGATGTTGTACGCACGGCCATCCTCGACGCGATCGAGCTCGAGCGTCGTCGGCTTGGACAGATGCGTCAGGTGACCGTTGCAGGCCCAGACCAGACCGCAGCCGGCCTCGTCGAGGATGGCCTGCGCCTCGTCATCGGGAATATCGCCGCGCATGCCGACGGTGACCTCGCGGTACTTGTAGCCAGTCGACATGTCGTTGTGATACTCGATCTTGTGCGGCCAGCGGGCAAGAATCTTCTCGCACACGCCGGTCCGCTCGATCACCTGGTGCGGCGTGAGGCCGCAGGCGGGGTCGTAGGGCATATCGCCGGTCAGATACTCCCAGTCGTTGGCCTTGAGGTCGTACATGACCAGGCCGCCCATCTCGCCGATGTAGGAGTTGAGGCCGAGCACACGCGCATCCTCGTGGATCATGGTGCGGTTGCGACCCGAGGTGGGAACCACCTGGATGCCGGCACGGGCGAGCGCCACGACGGCCTCGACGAGTTTGGTCGAGGGATTACCGTCGTTGTCGCGTAGCACGCACGAGCCGGGCGCAAGCATCGTGGCGTCCAGGTCGGTAAAGACGTACTTGACCTTGGCCAGGCGCTCGCGCATCTCGCCCGAAAGCTCGGCAACGGTCGGCAGGGTGTTGTGGGACATAGTCACTCCATTACGTAGAAGGGCTGGGGTCTAAAGGCGTGCTTTGCCAAAGACAAACACACTTGGAACGGGCGGCAGCGACACGCGAGCGGTGCTGCCGCCCACATAGTCTAAAGGCAATAACGCCTAAGCATCGTACGTCGCAAGAATGCGCTTGAGGACCGAGCCGTCGCGCTCGCAGGGCTCGGGTCCGCTCTTGCGCAGCATGCGCTCCTCCTCGCCCTTGCCGGTCACGATAACCACGGCGGGTCGCTCGGTCTCACGCACGGCCGTCTCGATAGCAGCGACGCGGTCAGTCACAATCTGCCAATTATCGTTTCCCTGGGCCTGGACGTTGCGTGCAATCTCGGCGCAGATATCCTCGACATCCTCGGGACCGGGGTCATCCTCGGTGATCACGATGCGATCGGCGTACTTGCCGGCGGCGATACCCATCGTGGTACGGCGATCGACGCCCTTGCCGCCCGTGGCGCCAAATACAACCGCCAGCTCGCGCTCGGGATAGTTCTCGCGCAAGTCACGCAGGAGCGTCTCGAGGCTCATGCCGTTATGCGCAAAATCGACGACGCCCAAGATTTTGCCCGATGCAGACGGATAGAGCTCCATGCGACCGGGAACGAAGACGCCCTCAAAGCCGTGAACGATGCCCTCCTCGGAAATGTCCAGGGCCTCGGCACAGGCAATGGCGGCAAGCGCATTGGACACGTTGAACTTGACGGGCGTGGGAATCACGACGTCGCGCGTAAAGCGCGGCGTGCGAACCGTTGCCACCACGCCGCAGTCTCCATTACGAATCGCCGACGCAAACACGTCGGCACGCTCGTCGGTCAGGGAGAACGTCACCGTACGCTCGCAACGAGATGCCGCCTCGAGCACGCGGTCGACCTTATCCATGTCGAGATTAACCACAGCGAAGCGACTTTGCGAGAAGATCTTGAGCTTGCTGGCAAAGTAGTCCTCGAGCGTCGGATGCTCAATCGGCGAAATATGGTCCTCGCCGATATTGGTAAAGGCACCAACTTCAAAGGCGATCTTGCCTGTGCGCTCATATTTGAGGCCCTGGCTCGATGCCTCCATGACCAGCCACGGAGCACCCGCCTCCGCTGCATGCGCGATGCGAGACTGCAGCAGGAAGGATTCGGGGGTCGTCAGCTTGGAAGGGCCCGCCTCGATACCGTCGTCGAACTCAATGCCCGTATTCAGAGCGGGTCGATGACAGCCCATGAGCTTTGCCTCGTTGGCGAGGATGCCGCGTAGATAAAAACTGCAGGTCGACTTGCCCTTAGTGCCGGTAAAGGCACAAACCTTTACCTTGCCCGAGGGGTGCCCGTAGTAGGCGTCCGCCACCACAGCAAGCGTGCGACGGATATCGTTGACGATCACCGCGGGGACATCGACGTCGTAATCGACCTCGGAAACGTACGCCGCAGCGCCGTCGGCGATTGCCGAGAGCAGATACTCGCGCTTAAACGCGCGGCCCTTGCAAACAAACAACGTGCCCGGACACACCTGGCGCGAGTCATCGGTCGCAAACTCAATGCGCCGGTCACATACAGTACTCGGCCTAGAGACGACGAGGCCGTCTTCCTCGAGCAACTCTATATAGCGCGTCAGAGTTAGCTTCTCTTGCGTCGGACTCGACATACAAAGACCTCTCTCGCTAAATTCAGCCTTAAAGGGCAAAAGATGTCCCGGGGCAGAAACGATGGAACATTCTGTATTATCAACCATCCTAATATGCCACCTGACCTTGCGGGCATTTCAGCCTTCTAAAAAATTGCATGGACTGCACCATGGGTTAATAAATGACAACGAAGCCCAGATCGCATAAAACCGAAGAATCCCGAGTGCTATTCTTTATCCAAATGTCTTGATGTGCCTCATTGACCTGCAATGATGACCCATCGTGCCCTACGCGAAGGATTCTAGATGAAACGACTCATCAAACGTCGCAACCACTCAGTATGGGCCCTTTCGGCCCGGCATATCGCCTGCGCCTTCATGGCAGTCGCCGTAGTCTTTGCCGCCATCATCGGCACGAGCGGCTGTTCGTCCTCTCAGGGCGCCTCGGGCAGCTACACGCTCGTCGAGGCTGGCAAACTGACCGTCGCAAGCGACCTCGCCACGCCCCCGTTTGAATACGTCAACGATTCCGGCGATGACCAGGGCTTTACCTATGAGCTCATGGGCATGATCGCAGACGAGCTCGACCTGAAACTCAACTACCTGCCGGCGCAAAAGTTCGACGGCATCATCCCCATGGTCAAACAGGGCGTTAAGACCGACGTCGGCGCATGCAATATCACTATCACCGACGAGCGCAAGGAAGAGGTCGACTTCACCGACCCCTACATCGACTCCAACCAGGGCGTCGCGGTTGCAAAGGGCACCGGATACGACACGGTCGACAGCCTTAACGCATCGGGCGTCAAAATTGCCGTGCAGTCGGGCACCACGTCCGAAGAATGGGCGATCGAGAATCTGCCGCAGGCAACCACCGTCAACTTTGACGACTGGACGGCAGCCTTCACCGCCGTCATGAGCGATCAGTGTCAGGCGGTCGTGTGCGACCTGCCCGTTGAGCAGTGGATGGTTTCGAACTCCTTTACCGGCATGGAGATTATCAAGGAGGTTCCGACCGGCGAGCAGTTTGGCATTGCGGTCTCCAAGGACAACCCCGAGCTGACTCAGGCCATCAACGATGCCCTTGCCAAGATCAAGAGCTCCGGCGCCTATGACAAACTGTATGAGAAGTGGTTTGGCATGGCGCCAACGAGCGGGTCCGGCAGCGAGGGCGCCTCGAGCACGGACGATGCGACGGGTGCGTCGCTCGCCGTCACCTCGGCAACCGCCAAGTCAAACGAAGACAGCGGCAACGGCGTGCTTGGTGGCATCGCAACCCGCCTGACCTGGGAAGCGACAACGGGCAGCGGAGAGGGCGACATTTCGCAAATTGCGCTCGAGCTGCCCGAGGGCGGTTCATTCGAGAGCACCGATGCCAAGGTCACGCTACTCGACGGGCTTAACCAGACAAGTGTCAAGGCATCGTGCTCACTCGACGGCTCGAGGCTCATCATCAAGTTTGCCGATCCCGTCGCGGCCGGTACGCAGATTCGCGTCGTCGTCCCCGACGTCGTGTTCCCCAGCAGCGCAGGCGCCTATGCCGTCACCGGCAGCTATGTCGCCGACGGGACCAAGCACGAGCTGCCCGAGAGCCCCACAATCAGCGTCTCGGAGAGCACCACCGTGCAAGAAATCGTTGCCTGGCTCGATGCCCAGCCCTGGGTCGCGGCGTGGAACTCCAACCCGTTTTTAGGCATGTTCTGCAAGCCGCAGATCATCGTCACTTCAATCGCCTCGCTCTTTAAGGGCTGGGGTATCGCACTCGCCGTGACCGCTATCGGTTTTCCGCTTGCCATTCCCATCGGCCTGCTGTTTGCCTTTATGAAAATCAGCGATAGCCGCGTGCTGCGCGGTATCGCCGTGACATACATCAATGTCCTGCGCGGAACCCCACTCTTCCTGCAGATCTACATAGCATTCTTTGGGTTCCCCATGATCGGTCTCAACGTGCCCAATTTGCCGCTCGGCATCGGCGTGCTCGCCATCAACTGCTCGGCCTATCTTGCCGAGATTTTCCGCGCCGGCATCGAAAGCGTTCCGCATGGACAGGCGGAAGCCGCCTACTCGCTTGGCATGACTTGGGGCCAGGTCATGTCCCGCATCGTGATCCCGCAGGCCGTACGCTGCGTTATCCCCACGATGACCAGCGAGTTTGTCATGCTCTACAAAGATACGTCACTTCTTTCGAGCGTTGGCGTCATGGAGCTTATGCTGTTCTCTAAAAACCTCACGGCCACCACGGGCAACATCACGCCCTACATTTGCGCCGCGCTCTATTATCTGGTCGTGACGATCCCGCTCATCCACATCGTGACCAAGGTGGAGCGCCGCCTGGCCGAGCGCAGCAAGCGCTAACCCCTCTCGCACCCTCGCGCCCTCGTGCAGACGGCGCTCGCAACCACGGCCCGCCGCTTCGCCCAAAGCGCGGGCCGTGGTTTTTTCGGTCCGCTCGGCGCTTATGCCCTATCACGAAACAAAAGATTGGCATGATAGTAAAGATTGATTGACATCAACTGCCGCAATCCTTGCGGCAGCGCACCTGAGCCGTCAGCAGAAAGGATCTTGCATGTGCGGTTTTGTCGGTTTTACCGGTACAGATGAACAGAGTGAGCTGGTTCTCACGGCCATGATGAATCGCATCATCCACCGTGGTCCCGATATGGGCGGCCAGCATATCGTCGATAACGTTGCCCTTGGCTTCCGTCGTCTTTCGATTCTTGACCTTTCCGAAGCTGGCGCTCAGCCCATGTCGAGCGACGACGGCAAGGTCACGATCGTCTTTAACGGCGAGATCTACAACTTCCAGGAGCTTCGCGCCGAGCTGGAGGCAGCCGGCTACGTCTTCCACTGCAACGCCGATACCGAGGTCCTGGTGCACGGCTACGAGGAGTGGGGCGAGGATCTGGTCAACCGCCTGCGCGGCATGTACGCGTTTGTGATTCACGACCAGAGCAAGAACAAGCTCTTTGGCGCCCGCGACATCTTTGGCATCAAGCCGTTCTATTACTACCAGGCCTCCGACGGCTCGCTGCTGTTTGGCTCCGAGATCAAGAGTTTCCTGGACCATCCCAAGTTCGAGAAGGCCGTGAACCACGACGCGCTGCGCCCCTACCTGACGCTGCAGTTCCCCGCCACGGAGGAGACCTTCTTTAAGGGCGTGTTCAAGCTTGCCCCGGCGCATTGCTTTACGTACGACTTGACGACCAATACCATGGACATCAAGCGTTACTGGAGCTGCGACTTTACCGACGACAACTCCAAGTCCTTCGAGGAGTACGTGGACGAGTGCGACAAGGTCGTGCACGAGAGCGTCGCCGCACACCGTATCGCCGATGTTAAGGTTGGTTCGTTCCTCTCCGGCGGCGTCGATTCCAGCTACATTGCCGCCTGTCTCATGCCCGACACCACCTATTCTGTCGGTTTTGACTACAAGAACTTCAACGAGACCAACTACGCCGCCGAGCTTTCCGACAAGCTGGGCATTAAGAACGTGCGCAAGATGATCACCGCCGACGAGTTCTTCGATGCGCTGCCCGATATTCAGTACCACATGGACGAGCCGCAGTCGAACCTCTCCAGTGTGCCGCTGTACTATCTGGCGCAGATGGCCGCCGAGGAGGTCACCGTCGTTCTTTCGGGCGAAGGCGCCGATGAGCTGTTTGCCGGTTACGAGTGGTACGAGGACACCCCCGAGATGCGCTCCTTTAAGAAGCGTGTGCCGCTCGGCGTACGCCGTGCCCTGGGCTCGCTCGTCCAGCATCTCCCCTACTTTAAGGGCCACAACTTCCTGACCAAGTGCGCCGAGGTCCCCGAGCGCTGGTATGTGGGCCAGGCAAAGGTGTTCGACCCGTCCGAGGTCGACGAGGTGCTTAAACCCACCTACGATTCTGGCAAGAACGCCGCCGAAATGTGCGCCGAATACTACAAGCAAGTCCCCAACTGCTGCGAGCTTTCCAAGAAGCAGTATCTCGATATGAACATGTGGCTGCCGGGCGACATTCTGCTTAAGGCCGACAAGATGTGCATGGCGCATTCTCTGGAGCTTCGCGTTCCGTTCCTGGACAAGAAGGTCATGGAGTTCGCCGAGCACATCCCCGCTAACTATCGCGTTAACGAAGAGGGCTGCAAGCTCGTCTTGCGTCACGCCGCCAACCGCACGCTGCCCGACGAGTGGGCAACGCGCAAGAAGGTCGGCTTCCCCGTGCCAGTTAAGTTCTGGCTGCGCGAGCAGAAGTACTACGACTACGTCAAGGAGTACTTCACCGCACCGTGGGCTGCCGACTTCTTTGACACTGATGCGCTCATGAAGCTGCTTGACGATCACTTTGAGGGCCGCGCTCTCAACCAGCGTAAGATCTATACCACGCTGACGTTCCTCATCTGGTACAAGCGCTTCTTTATCGACGAGAACAAGAACGCCGAAGTCGCCGCGTAAGTTTCGTTATGAATTAGCGATGAACCGCACAGGGTTTCCGCTATACTCAATCCCTGCGGGCGATTGGCGCAACGGTTAGCGCAGGTGCTTTACACGCACAAGGCTGGGGGTTCGAATCCCTCATCGCCCACCACTGATTTGGAAACGGTCCTCGAAAGGGGACCGTTTTTGTTTGGGCCCATCACATGGGATTCGAACCCGCCAGGGTGCGGAGCTGAGGAAACGCGAAGCGTTTTCCAGCGCAGCACGCGAGGAGCGAAGCGACGAAGCGAAAGCGGGCGGCGCCAGCCGCACGCGACATCCCTCATCGCCCACCAATGAATTGGAAACGGTCCTCGAAAGGGGACCGTTTTTGTTTGGGCCCATCACATGGGATTCGAACCCGGCAGGGTGGGCCCGGTTTCAAGGGTAGTGGTCAAAAAAGCCAAATATGAGTACTGCCACCTTTTTGGTAACAGCATTTTCGAGGTCCCAGAGGGCAAATCTGACATCAAAGCAACGGCCAACGGTCCGGATGAGCACTTTTTCTGATAGCGAAACTGGACATATGTGGCCTAACACGTCAAATTGCGTCTAATTTATATGCTACACAATTAGTGTCCGTACTCATATTTGGCATTTTTTGACCAGAGGAAATTTTGGCCATCGCGAATCGATAGCAAAACGGGCCCCGAATCGCCCGATCGTGCCGTGTATGGCACGTCAGCAACCCGGAGCCCGTTCCAAGCAACGATATTCGCCCGCGCTAGGCCAGGACACCCGACAGAATCTCAATCAGGCTATCCACGTCGGCTTCCTCGCAGACGAGCGGCGGCAGGAAGCGCAGCGTATGGGCACCCGTAGCGTTAATCACGGCTCCAGCCGCCAGTGCGCGGGCAACAATATCATGCGCATCGCCCGCAGCTTCGTCCAAATCGCAGCCGAGCATCAGGCCACGGCCACGTACCTCGGCCACGTGCGGCAGCTTGGCAAGCTTTGCCTCCATATAGGCGCCCACCTTAGCAGCGTGCTCGGCATAGTCGCCGCGCACGAGTGTGGAGAGCGTCGCGGCGCACGCCGCAACGGCCAAGCAGCTACCACCAAAGGTCGAACCGTGGTCGCCCGGCTTAAAGACATCGGCGATCTCCTTCTTTGCCACCACAGCGCCCATGGGTACGCCATCGGCAATGCCCTTGGCAAGGCTCATGATGTCAGGCTCAACGCCATAGGTCTGGAACGCAAACGGCTTGCCGGAACGGAAGATGCCACACTGAACCTCGTCGGCGATAAGCGCGGCGCCCACCTCGTGTGCCAAGTCGCGCGCTGCCGCCATAAACTCCTCAGTCATGGGATGCACGCCGCTCTCGCCCTGAATCGGCTCGAGCATGACGGCGCAGATCTCGCTTCCCAGCTGCTTAAAGATCGCACGCAGCTCGTCGACATCGTTGGGCGTGCAGGCAACAAAACCGCCTGGCAGCGGACGGAAACTATCCTGCAGCCAATCCTGCATGGTGGCGGCAATGGTCTCGAGCGTACGGCCGTGGAAGCCGCCGCGCATGCACACGATGGTGTTGCCGCCGTTGCCGGCCCGCTTGGCGTACAGGCGCGCGAGTTTCATCGAACCCTCGTTGGCCTCAGCGCCGGAGTTGGCAAAGAACGTTTCCCACACCTGCTCGTCCGCAGCCGGCGCGCCAAGCGCGGCAGCCGTGGTCTCATCGCCAGCGGCAATCGCATCGGCAAGCACGCGCGCGCCATCCACGTCGTCGTTAGCAAGCTTGGAAAGCAGCGCCGCGACCTGGCCGCGCTGCTCGATGTAGAAGTAATTGGAGACATGCATGAGCTTTTTGGCCTGCGCCTCGAGCGCCGAGAGCACGGCTGGGTTGCCGTGACCCAGGCTACACACACCAATACCGGCAAGAAAATCGAGATACTCACGACCATCGTCGCCGGTGAGCTTCATACCGTGGCCTTCGACAAACTCCACCGGAGAACGGCCAAAGGTATGCATAACGTAATGGGATTCGAGCGATTGTTGGGCTGCAAGTGACATGGGATGCCTTTCGTTGAGCGCCAGGCGGCGTGGGCTATGGGTGGAAAATGCGGTAAGCGGACCGGCTAGACCGTCTGGAGCTTCTCGACCTCGTCGAGGTTCTCGGTCAGACGCGCCGCAAAAGTCGAAAGCGGGTGCGGATGCGTATCGAACTCGTAGGCAGTCTCGGTGGAGTGGATCACGGTACCGACGCCGGCATCGGTCAGCAGCTCGAGCAGCAGCGAGTGCGGCGTCGTGCCGTTAATGATGTGCGCGCGGAACACGCCGGCGGCAAGCGCATCGACGGCTGCACGAAGCTTGGGGATCATGCCCTTATCAACCTCGCCGCCGTAGAGCATCTCGTTGACCTCGTCGAGCGTCAGGTTGGAGATAAGCGAATCCTTATCGCTAAAGTCCTTGTACAGACCGTCGACATCGGTCAAGAAGATGGCCTTGTGCGCATGGAGCGCCGCCGCAACGGCACCGGCGGCGGTATCGGCATTGATGTTGAAGAAGCCGCCGTCCTCCCCTGCCGCGACCGTTGCGATAACGGGGATGTACTCGCTATCGAGCAGGCGCTCGATATAGTCGGTGTTGACGTGCGTGACTTTGCCTACGCGGCCGAGCTCGGGGTCGAGCGGCTCGGCGATAAGGGTGCCGGCGTCGCTGCCCGACACGCCCACGGCCAAGTTGCCATGGTGGTTGAGCGCCGCAACCAGCTCCTGGTTGACCTTGCCGCCCAGCACCTCGCGCACGATATCCATGGTCGCCGGCGTGGTCACGCGCTGGCCGTTCTTAAACTCGACGGGAATATCGTAGTGGCTGAGTGCCTCGTTAATGGCCTTGCCGCCGCCGTGCACGATAACAGGGCGCATGCCGATAATCTTGAGCAGGACGATGTCGCTCATCACGTCGCGACGCAGCTGCTCGTCGACCATGGCGGCACCGCCGTACTTGATAACGACCGTCTTGCCGGTCAGGTTCTTAATCCACGGCAGCGCCTCAAACAGCAGCTGCGCGGTTACTTCGTTGGATTCGCTCGAGCGACAATCGCGTGCGAACTTCATAGTCGACCTCGTCTTTCGTATAGCTATCGCGCCACGCATCGTTGCCCGCGATCGCAGCGGGACGCGCGGCACGTCCGGAGTCTAGGAACGGTAGTCGCCGTTGATGGAGATGTACTCGTGCGTGAGGTCGCAGGTCCACACGGTGGTGGCAGCGTCGCCCGCGCCCAGGTCTGCCGAGATCACGATCTCGGGCGCCTCAAAGCGTCGCAGGGCCTCGTCCTCATCGAAGGGAACAGTCAGACCGTCGCGGCAGACGGGCATGCCCATCATGTCGATGGAAACATCTTCCTGGTTAAACTGCACGCCGCACTTGCCCAGTGCCATGGCGACGCGGCCCCAGTTGCAGTCGTGGCCGGCAATGCAGGTCTTGACGAGCGGAGAATTGGCGACGGCGCGGGCGGCAATATCGGCCTCCTCGTCGCTCGCGGCGCCGGTAACGTTGACCGTCACGAGCTTTGAGGCACCCTCGCCATCGGCAGCGATGTTGCGTGCCAGACTCTCGCACACCTCATGCACGGCAAAGGCAAGCTCGTCAAACGCATCGGTACCCTCGAGGATAGGTTCGGCATCTGCGGCAGCGGCACCGGAGGCGAGCATGATGCAGGTGTCATTGGTCGAGGTGTCGGAATCGACCGTTACCTTGTTGAAGGTCTGCTTGACGGTCGAGAGCAGCAGGGCGTGGAGCGCCGCCGGCTCGACGGGGGCATCGGTCGTGATGACCGCGATCATGGTGGCCATATTGGGCATGATCATGCCCGAGCCCTTGCACATGCCGCCCACCGTATAGGCATTGCCCGCATGGCCCGCAGCCTCGCTGCGGTAGCGCACGGCATACTCTTTGGAGTGCGTGTCGGTCGTCATGATGGCGCGGGCGGCATCGGCGCCACCGCGGGCAGAGAGTGCCTCGTAAGCGGCAGGAACGGCCGTCTCGAACGTGTCGATCGGCAGGATCTGGCCAATCACGCCCGTAGAGGCAACCAGGATCTGCTGAGGCTCGCAGCCGATTACCTGCGAGGCGATATTGCAGGTCTCGCGCGCGCAGGCAAGGCCGGTCTCACCCGTGGCGGCGTTGGCGTTACCGGAGTTGACCGAAATGCCGGCAATGATGCCGTAGCCCTTGTCGGCGCCGCCCAAGTTGGCGCGGCTCACCTGCACGGGCGCTGCGCAAAAGCGGTTGGTGGTAAACACGCCGGCACCGGGGCAAGGTTTGTCGGGCACGACGAGCGCGTAATCCAAGCGCTCGGGATTCTTGCGAAACCCGGCATGGATGCCCGCCGCCTTAAAGCCAGCCGCCGCCGTAACGCCACCCTCGACCGCGCGAATCTTAATATCAATCATCTCGGTATTCATCGTCCCTATGGCTCCTTATATCAAACAAAAAACGGGCATCAGATGACACGCCACGCTAGCCGCAATCACTAGACCAGCTTAAAAGTGGCGCCCCACTCGATGCCCGACTACCAAATCGTTAACAATCGAATGTGCTACACCGGGCACGCCACTGTGGGCAAGCCTCGTCGCTCGTCAAAACCAAAGACGATGTTGGCGCACTGGACCGCCTGGCCCGCAGCGCCCTTGCACAAATTGTCGATTGCACCCGTCGCAACCAGCACGCCCGCGCGCTTGTTGAGCGCAAGGCCGATCTGGGCGGCATTGGTGCCGACGACCGAAGCCGTCTTGGGCTGCTGGCCGGCGTCGAGCACGCGCACAAAAGCGCGACCGGCATAGAACTGCTTGTAATGTTCGACGACGTCCTCAATCGTCAGACTGTCGAGAGCTTGCGGCGCGAGCGGCATCGTCACCGTGGAGAGCAGGCCGCGCTTGAGCGGTGCCAGGTGCGGGGTAAAGACGACGCGATCGGTTAAGCCCAAGATCTGCTCGATTTCGGGCGTATGGCGATGTTTACCCACGCCATAAGCCTCCAGATTCTCGTCCGCGCTGCAAAAATGGGTACGGGCGTTGCAGGACTTACCGGCACCCGTCACGCCGCTGATGGCATCGACGATCACGGGGCCGCTCTGGGCAACCCAGCCGGCGCGCACGGCAGGCGCGGCGGCAAGACTCGTTGCGGTGGGATAGCAACCGGCGCAGGCGACCAGTACGGGCTTGCCGTCGGCGTGGTCGGATGCAGCGGTCTCCAAATCCTTGCAGAACAGCTCGGGCAGACCAAAGGCGCGGGTCTTGAGCAGCTCGGGGCTCGTGTGCTCGGCGGCATACCAAGCCTCAAAGGTGGCCGGGTCGCTCAGGCGATAGTCGGCCGAAAGGTCAAAGCAGGAAACCCCTGCGGCAAGCAGGGAGGGAACCTGCGACATGGCGGCGGTGTGCGGCACGGCCAAAAAGACGGCGTCGCAGGATTTAAGCTCGGGAGCGTCGTGCGTCGTGAAGACAAGGTCGCTTACGCCGGCAAAGCTCGGATATACCGCAGACAGCGGCTGGCCGGCATCGGCGTTGGACGTAATGGCGACAAGTTCAAACTCGGGATGGCCGAGGACGAGGCGAATGAGCTCGGCGCCGGCATATCCAGCCGCACCGACAATTCCAACCTTTAAAGACATATCAGACTCCTTGTCTGCAGTTATGCACTGATGCGTATCCCGCAGCCGTCGTTATGAAGTAGGTTGAAACTTTAGCACCAAAAGATGCATATATACGCAAATCTTTTGCATATTCATGCATTGAAACAATCCCGACACATTCACTCGAAGGAATTGACAAATAAATACGGGCCCCACATTGCTCGGTGCGCCTTACGGCGACGTTGCAATGTGGGGCCCGCTTCGTGCGGAGATATGAATTGTTGAGGCTTGCCGAGATACTCGCCTAGAGCTCGACCGGCACCCATTCGTCATGGTTGCAGATAAAGGCCTCGGGGTCCTCCACGCTAAAGAAGACGAGGGTGGGGTCGCCTGCGCCCTCGTAGTGCTCGCCCAGGCGCTCCAGATGCTTCCACCCGGCTTCGCGCATATCGCCCGCCGCCCGGTCATCCAGGCCAGCACGCCCGCGCAAGATGAGCCAGCCATGGCCCGGCCACCAGCTCGTGGCCTCAAAGCGCTGGTTTTGCAGCAGCTCCTGCCACACGTCTTTGGTGCGCGCCGTCACAAACCACAGCTTGCCATCCTGAATCTGCGCAAATGAGAAAGGGCGTACATGCGGCTGCCCGTCCACGCTCGTCGCCAGATACCACGCCGGCACCGACGTCAGATACTCCAAAACCGTATTCAATCCGTCCATGATTCCTCCTGGCACTAGTCAATTTGCATGAATTAGAGTTCCAGGCGCTCCTCGCTGCCGTCGATATCGCAGAAGCGGGCGGCGATGTTGCGGACCGAGAAAAACGCGAGGCGACCGTCGTTGGCGTTCTCGTGATCCTCGCCGATGCCCACCATGTGCTTAAAGCCAGCCTCGCGAACGCGATCACTTACGACGGCATCGTCCTCGAGCGCAGCCTCGCCGGTCAGCACGATCCAGCACTCCCCCGGCTTCCAGCCCGAGAGCTCAAACTTGGGGTTCACAACGAGCTCGGCCCACACGTCCTTGTCGCGCGATGTACAAAACCACAGTTTGCCCTCATCGACCATGGCAAACGAAAACGGCCTCACACGCGGCTGATGTCCGTCGACCACATCGGTCGTAGCTAAATACCACGCCGGGATACGCCTGAGGTACGAACAGGCGCGCTCGAGCTGCGTCGTACGGTCGTTGTCGGTCATATGGACCCCTTTCTTGCGCTCGAATCGCGCTTAAACAAGTTGAAGGTTGATGACGATGACGCACGCGAGCAGCAGCGCCGTCACCACCGCAGCCAGCGCATCCCTGCGGCCAAATGCAAGCGTATGCAGCCGCGTGCGGCCCTGCTCGCCGTGATAGCAGCGCGCATCCATTGCAGCCGAAAGCGTTTCGGCATGACGGAACACGCCTGTGAACAGCGGAATCGCCACGCTACCGAGCATACGCACGCCGCCGAGCGGACCACCCGTCACGCGCGCACCGCGACTTGCCTGCGCGTCTGCCGTCTGCTTCATCTCGGTGGCGAACTGCGGCATAAAGCGCAGTGCAATACCCATGATCATGCCGAGCTCGTGCGCGGGGAGCCCCACGCGTGCAAACGGCGTGAGCAGGCGTTCAAAGCCCGCGGTAAGGTCGAGCGTCGGCGTGGTGAGCGTAATGGCGCTCATGCCGGCCATCATCAAGGTCAGGCGGCACGCCATAAAGGCGGCAGAGCGCAGCGAGCCCTCGCTTATCTGCAGAAAGCCGAGCCGACACAGGATACGCCCGCTTTGGTCAGAAAACAGGCTGAGCACCGCGACCACCACGACAATCCCCAGCAGCGGCGCCATCGACGACAGGACACGGCGTAACGGCACCCGGGATACGGCATAGATCAGGACAACGAAGGCCGCCACCGGAAGCAAGCCGAGGAAGCTACTGACCGTGAGCGTCGTAATCAGGAATACGAAACCCAGGAGCAACTTGGTGCGCGGGTCCAGGCGATGGACTGCGCTATCTCCGGGATAGTAGCTGCCAAACGAAAACGCCTCCATTAGCAGCCCTCCTCTCGCGCGACCGTCATGGACTTGGCCATGCCAATGGCACTTGAAACGCCATCCGAGCGACCAATCAGCAGACCAGTCAACTCGTCAGCCAACGACTCAACCGTGTAGAGCCCGCCGCAGCGCAGCGGCACGCCGGCCTCCGCGAGCGCCAGCGCCATGCGCTGGGCAGCGGGTACGCCCAAGCCGATCGACTTGAGCTCATCGGCATGCGCAAACACCTGCGCGGGCGCGCCCTCGGCAAACACCGTGCCCTCATTCATCACGACAATACGGTCACAGCAATTGGCCAGGTCATCCATACTGTGCGAGACCATGACGACGGTCAGGCCCTCGTCATGAAAGCGACCGATAAGTTCCAAGAAATCCTTGCGTGCCGCCGGATCGAGTCCCGCCATGGGCTCATCGAGCACCAGGACCTCGGGCTCCATGGCGAGCACGCCAGCAAACGTCACGCGGCGCTGCTGCCCACCCGAGAGCTCAAAGGGGCTCTTGTCGCCCACCGTGGCAAGGTCGAGACCCACGCGCGTGAGCGATGACTCTACACGGCGGGCGACCTCGGCCTGTGACAAACCAAGGTTGTGCGGACCAAATGCCACGTCCTGCGCCACGGTCTCGGCGAACAGCTGGCGCTCGGGATACTGAAACACCACGCCGACCTTTGCCTTAACCGCGGCAGCATCTTTCTTGTTTGACAGGTCGAGACCCAACGCGTGAACGGATCCCTCCTGAGGACGGATCAGGCCGTTGAGATGCTGGACCAGCGTCGACTTGCCCGAACCGGTATGACCTGCCAGGCCCAGGAACTCGCCACGACGCACCGTCAGCGACACGTCGCGCAGTGCCCAGGGGCTGCTGGGATCGTTGCCCCAGAGGGCCTGCTTGCTCGATGCGCCCTCGGCGGCCGAGCGCTTTTGCCAGCGACGACGCTCGCGGGCGCTCAGCGAATAGCTGCACGAAACATGAGAAAGATCGATAACGGGATCCGAGGCGTCGGACTCATCGGTCTCGGCGGATTCGGCGGCAACGGCATCCGAGCGCAGCGGCAAAGAGTGCACCGCAGGATTCGTCATGCCCTGCTCGGAATAAACACGCGAGATTTCGGCGACCATGTCCGCCTCGCGCACCTGCGCGCGAACGGGCACGCCCTTCGCACGAAGCGCCATGCCCAGGCAGCACGACGCCGGCATGTCCAGGTTGAGCTGCGCGAGCTCGTCCGCCCGCGTCAAGATCTCGTCGGGCGTGCCGAGCATGGCAACGCGACCTGCCCGGAAGACTGCAACGCGATCGGCCTCGGCGGCCTCCTCCATAAAGTGCGTAATCATCACGATGGTCATACCGTGATCGTGAAGCGCGTGGCAGGCCTTCATAAGACCCTTGCGCCCGCGCGGATCGAGCATCGAGGATGCCTCGTCCAAGATGAGCACGCGCGGCTCCATGGCAAGCACGCCGGCGAGCGCCACGCGCTGCTTTTGCCCGCCCGAGAGCGCGTGGGTCTCGTGGCGCTCAAAGCCCACCAGACCCACCGCCTTCAGCACATCCCGCACACGCTGCGCGATCTGGGCCGATTCGACCCCTAAGTTCTCGGGGCCAAAGGCAACGTCGTCCTCGACAAGCGTCGCCACCAGCTGATCATCAGGATTCTGAAACACCATACCCGCGGTCGAGCGGATGTCGTAGACCAGCTCGGGGTCGGACGCATCCATGCCATCGATGCGCACCGCGCCCTCATCGGGCTGCAGCAGCGCATTCAGATGCTTGGCAAACGTTGACTTGCCCGACCCGTTGCCACCGAGGATGCAGAAAAACTCGCCATCCTCGATGTTCAGATCGATGCCATCGAGCGCCGATGCAGCACCGTCATAGCTAAAGGAAACGCCCCGACACTCAATCATGCGCGACCTTTGACCTGGTCCTTCTTGGGCGTGATGAGGTTCGAGACTGCCTTATACACCGCCAGCGTCAACACCGAATTGAGCACGGTCTTGATAAGGTTGAACGGCAGCACGGCGGGAATCATGAGCGGCAAGATCACGTCGACGGAACCGTACCAGAACCACACGCCAATGGTCAGGTTTGCCACCATGGACAGCGCGGTAGCGGCAATAACGCCGAGCACCAGACCAATCACGGCGCCCTTGTAGGTGTGCATCTTCTGGTAGACGATAGCGGCGGGCAGAATATAGCCCAGCGTGGCGACCAGGTTCATAAGCGCACCGACCCAGTCGCCCGTGGTGAGCGCATGGATAACAATCGCCATGGCGGCAACAGCAGTACCGGCACCAGGGCCATACGCAAATCCGCACACCATCGCCGGCACCAACGACGGGTCATACGTCAAAAACGGCGCCGAAGGAAGGATGGGCAGCTGCACATACATAAAGAGCGCGCCCAAGGCACACATCAGCGCCATGGTAACGAGCTGTTTGGTGCTCCACCTATTCGTGTTCTCAAAATGGATATGCTGCGACTGTTCAGACATAAGATCACCTGCCTCTTTCATCCGGACTCTAACCGTTGGTACTGGGATCTCACCAGTTCAGCCGGCATGCGAACCAACGCACACACGGGTCGCGGACTCATCGGCTCGGTCGCAGGCACCTCGCCCGCGCCACGGCGCCCCTGTGGCACCGCCCGATTTACCGCCAGTGGGGAATTCCACCCCGCCCTGAAACAGCAATTGCAAGTGTAGCACGAGCGGGTATTAGCGCAAGTACGCCGAGGGTAATTCCTGGAGGGGAAACGCTCCAGGAATGCGACCGGGGCAGAGCAGCAGTTCGACCAAGTTGCCCACCCTCCCCAAAGTGATGCGCCTTTCGCGCAAAGCGCGAAACAGCAACCGGGATACGTATCCCTATCAGCCACAATCTCCGCCCACGCCGACCTCAAGGCCGTAAACGCAGGGAATCCGGGGGCGGGTCGGGGGCTTCTCTCCGGAACTCTCCGCAGGACGCAAAGAGGCTCCGCAGCGCGAAGCGCGATGCGGAGCCTCTTTGCATGTCCGAGGACGTTCCGGAGAGAAGCCCCCGACCCGCCCCCGGA
>CAKTWW010000036.1 GCA_934630855.1 uncultured Collinsella sp. | reverse complement strand
TGGCGTTTGTTCGGAACATGACCGAAAACGCCACGGCCGTGGGTGCAGATGCGTCGGACCTTTGGCTGGCCGACAAATATTTAGCGCTCCATCGCGATTACGAGGACAACTTGGTGCTCGCCGCGTGCAAGCGCGCACAGGTCGATTACTTGGTGACCAACGATCGCAAGCTGCTCGAACATGCCGATATTGCGGCAAAAACGCCACGCCAAATGATGCCGATTCTGGCTTTGGCCGAACGTGGCGGGCGGGTATCCCGATAGCGCCTGGCTGTCTGCGTGGCCTTCGGAACGTTGGCGCTCCGAAGGCCACGCATGCTTAAATTACAAAAGCGCTGCCTTGATGGTGGGAGCTTCGGCGAGCTTCTCGGTGGCCTTTTCGTCGGAATCGTTCAGTGCGGCCAGGCTGCGGTAGACCCACTCGTTGACCTGGGTTTTTTTGACGCCTACGGTTTGCATGAGGGTTCCTACCTCGCGGATTGCTGCGAACAGGTCGGCCTTGGGGCCTGCGAGCTGAATCGCGAGCCCATAGTAGGCAGTGACGCCGCGGTTTTCGCTTACGTGGTCGATGAAGTCTTCGACGGTCTGGAGCTGCTCGGCGAGGGCGGCGTCATCGTTGGAGTCCAGCGCAACAAGGGCGTTCGACACCGTGAGGGCGGGGTGTCCGCAGGGGACGAAGCCCTCGATGACATCCATGGCCTCGGTGATGGTTGAGCCCAAACCCACAAGGGCATTGACGAGCTGCTGTTTAGTGTCCATAACGGTCCTTTCGACTTGCCTGTATTTGCTTGGCGCCAATATACGTGACGTGTTCGGTGGCAAAAATGCGAAGTGTGGCGCACATTGCTGTCTTCACAGCTCGTGCATAGAACAGCTGTCCGCTTTCAGAACGTGGTAAGATAACACTCCACAAGCGGGGCTCGCCCCGCATGTTCCTTGAAAAGTCGACGGTTATCGGGTGTTTGCAGGCCCGATACCATCCAGACTTTCCCGACATTCGGGGGCGACTGGTTTCGACACGATAGCCCTGAGAGAGGAAGCAAGCCGAGGTCTCCTCGCCTCGTTAAACAGGGGTACCGTCAAATTGAATTGACAACAACTCTTCTTTTGAGCCTATGGCTCTCGCTGCTTAGTTTATAGCGGCGCGTCAACCCGGTGATTTCCCCGACACCGGCGCGACGTCATTTTAGGGGAATGCTCCCGCGCACGTAATCGGTATGGCGCGGGCTAAGATCGAACCGGTTAGGACGCCGCGAGCGTGTCGCTGCGCGCAAAGCGTCCGAGACGAAACCAGCGACTGAGCTTGGAGATGCCAATCAGGGGGCTTTCGTGGACCGGAGTTCGATTCTCCGCGCCTCCACCAATAGTTACAAGCAGGTAGATATTCGTATCTACCTGCTTTTTTATTTCTAGTCCGTACCGCGGAGAATCGAACTCTGCGCAGGGCGCGGGCGTAAAGAAAACGCGAAAGCGTTTTTAGCCCGCGGGCGAGGGCGCCGGCAGGCGGCCGAAGCCGGCGCGGATTTGCGGAGCAAATACGCGGATTCTCCGCGCAAACTATCAGCCCAACATAGATGCGATGGCGATTCGGCATCTGTCCCCGGCTCCGATTCTTCAGCGGCACCCCAAACCCGCGGAGAATCGAACTCTGTGCAGGGCGCGGGCGTTTGCAACAGGCGGGTGGGCAGTCAATTTGGGACGGGGCCATTTTAGCTACCCTGCCTGCCTGGTGATTTTTCTGGGACGGGGATTAAAAAATCATCTCAGAGCGTTCCCTCAACATGGGTGGCGAAAATGGCCCCGTCCCAAATTGACTGCTCGCTCTGAGAGTGGGACACGCCTTCCGCCTTGCCTCCTCAACTCCAAAACCAGCGCGCCTGCCATCCCAAAACTGGGTAGAAGAAGGCCAAAACGCAATCGCAGGAGGTCAACATGACTGCAGAAGATAAGGCGAAAAACGCCGGTAAAGTCGCGCTCGTCCTGGAGGGTGGCAGCTTTCGCGGGCAGTTTTCCGCGGGCGCGCTCGACGTTCTCATGGAGGCCGGCGTCGAGATCCCGGCGGTGTACGGCGTATCGGCCGGCGCCCTCAACGGCGTCAACTACAAGTCGCACCAGATCGGCCGCACCAACCGAGTCAATTTGACCTTCTGCAACGACAACCGCTACATGGGTGCGGCGTCGTTTGCGTCCACGGGCTCTATCGTGGGCTACGACTTTATCTTCAACGACGTCCAGGATCGCCTGGATCCCTTTGACAACGAGACGTTCGACGCGAGCCCCATCGAGATGTACGCCGTCGCCACGGACATGCTCTTTGGAACCGCCGCATACCTGCCGGTCAAAAGCGCTGTGCTCGACCTCGACGCCGTGCGTGCCTCGACCTCGTTGCCGCTGGTGACGCCGCCGGTCGAGATTGACGGGCACAAATACGTCGACGGCGGTGTGGCGGATTCGGTTCCGATCGAGCATGTGCTGGAGGAGGCCGGCTTCGACCGCGCGGTCGTCATCGTCACCCAAGACCGTTCGTACGAAAAGAAGCCCTACGAGTTTATGCCTGCCGCGCGCGCCCGCTATGCCGACTACCCCTACCTGCTCGAGGCCATCGAGACGCGCCACGACCGCTACAACGTCCAGCGCATGCACCTGTGGAAGTATGAGCGCGAGGGCCGCGCGCTGATCGTGGCTCCGCAAAAGCCGGTCGAGGTCGGCCATGTGGAGCATGACACGGCCAAGCTGCTCGACCTGTATATCCAGGGCCGCCGGGAGGCAAAGCGTCTGCTCGCGGAAATTCAGGAGTTCGTCGAGCGCTGAGGCAGCCGACCCGCAAAAACCGATAACAGATAGGGGCCTAGAGGACCATTCGCTTGTCGAGGGATCTCTAGGCCCCGTCCCGTAAAAACACCGGGCGTGGACGACATGTGCAGAAACTCTGGTCGGAGCCAAAATACCTGTTGACTCGGGCGGCGAGCGGGGTAATATGGACGGGTTACTTGCAGAGCCCCGTGAATCTCTGTAACAACACGTACTGTACATGGAGGAGTCTAAGTGATTTCGAAATCGACTCACTACGCCAAGCAGGGCGAGGTCCAGCGCAACTGGGTTCTCGTCGACGCCGATGGTGCTGTCCTGGGCCGTCTTGCCACCCAGATCGCAATGATCCTGCGCGGTAAGAACAAGCCCCAGTTCACGCCCAACAGCGACTGCGGCGACTTCGTTGTCGTCATCAACGCCGATAAGGTCCAGCTTACCGGTAACAAGGCCGACACGAAGACCTATTATCGCCACAGCGGCTACAACGGCGGCCTCAAGGCTGAGAGCTTCCGCCAGGCTATGGAGAAGCACCCGGAGAAGGTCATCGAGCGCGCCGTTCGCGGTATGCTGCCCAAGACCACCCTCGGCCGTGCCCAGATGACCAAGCTTAAGGTCTACGCTGGTGCCGAGCATCCGCACGCTGCCCAGAACCCCACGAAGATTGAGCTGGAGGCTTAAAGATGGCTGAGAACACCGTTGTCTACCAGGGTACCGGCCGTCGTAAGAACGCCGTCGCCCGCGTCCGTCTCGTCCCCGGCACCGGCAAGGTGACTGTCAACAAGCGTGACGCCGAGCAGTATTTCGGCCGTCATCAGCTCGTTGAGAACGCCCTTGCTCCCTTCAAGGTGACTGACACCGCCGGTCAGTTCGACGTTATCGCTCTGTGCGATGGCGGCGGCATCTCCGGTCAGTCCGGCGCTCTGCGCCTGGGCATCGCCCGCGCTCTTCTGAACGCTGGCGACTACCGTGCTGACCTCAAGAAGGCCGGTTTCCTTACGCGCGATGCTCGCGTGGTCGAGCGCAAGAAGTACGGCCTCAAGAAGGCCCGCCGCGCTCCCCAGTTCTCCAAGCGCTAAGGTTTTATCTCCTTTCGAGATACAATGTACAAGCGGGGCCTGCCGATTGCTCGGCGGGTCCCGCTTTTCTTTTTCGACTAGGGTGGGCGGCTGTGTTTTGCCCACTTGGGAAGGAGCAATCCTATGCCCCAGAACATCTTCGGTACCGACGGCGTCCGCGGCGTCGCCAATGCCGATCTTTCTTGCGACCTCGCGTTTCGCCTGGGCCGCGCGGCGACCAAGTTCCTTGGTCCGGACATCTGCATCGGTCGCGACACGCGTCTTTCGGGCACCATGCTCGAGAGCGCTCTGACCGCCGGTATCATGGCCGAGGGCGGCCGTCCGCACTGCTGCGGCGTTATCCCCACGCCGGCTGTGGCACTGCTCACCGTTCAGAACGAGCTTGACGGCGGCATCGTCATCTCTGCTTCGCACAATCCGCCGGAGTTCAACGGCATCAAGTTCTTTAGTCGCAAGGGCATGAAGCTTCCCGACGCGGTCGAGGAAGAGATCAGCGCATGGGTCATGTCCGAGGAGGCCATGGCTGCCGACACGCTGCCGACCGGTGCCGGTGTGGGCCACATCATCAAGATGAAGGACGCCCGCAAGGCATACGTCGACCACGCCATCAGCACGCTCGACGGCCTCAAGCTCGACGGCTTGGTCGTTGCCGTCGACTGCGGTCACGGCGCTTCCTGCCAGACCACGCCCGCCGCGCTGCAGCGTCTGGGCGCCACGGTCCATGCCATCAACACCGATTACTGCGGTACCGACATTAACGTCGAGTGCGGCTCCACGCACCTCGAGCCCCTGCGCGAGCTCGTGCTGCGCACCCACGCGGACATCGGCCTGGCACACGATGGCGACGCCGACCGCGTGCTCTTCGTCGACAGCGAGGGCAACGAGATCGACGGCGACTACATCCTGGCCATCTGCGGTTCCGACCTTGCCGCTCGCGGCAAGCTCGCCAACTCCGAGATCGTCTCGACCGTCATGTGCAACCTGGGCTTCTCCATCGCCATGAAGGAGCAGGGCTTCGAGATGGTCCAGACTGCCGTGGGCGATCGCTATGTTCTTGAGCGCATGCTCGCAGACGGCGCCGTCATCGGCGGCGAGCAGTCCGGCCACATCATCTTCCTGGAGCACAACACCACCGGCGACGGCCTGGTGACCGCGCTGCAGCTGTTGGCCGTGCTCAAGCGCACTGGCCGAACGCTTACCGACCTCGCCGGTATCATGAAGAAGTACCCGCAGGTGCTCGTCAACGTGCATTCCGACAACAAGGCCGGCCTGGACGACTGCCAGCCCATCTGGGATGCCGTCGCTGCCGCCGAGAAGGAGCTTAACGGTCGCGGCCGCATTCTGGTGCGCCCGAGCGGCACTGAGCCGCTGGTTCGCGTCATGGCCGAGGCCGAGACGCACGAGCTCACCCAGCGCGTTGTCGACGACATCGTCGAGGTTGTCAAGCGCGAACTTCCCTAATGGTCAAAAACGGGTGCCAAGTGGTAAACTGTTAAAGCTATTTTGATTGATTGGTATGTCCGAGGGGGAGCATGTTCACTAAAGTCCTGAGGTCTTTTGGTATGCGTGGTCGAGTCCTTACGCTGGATGCTCCCATCTCGGGCGATGTCATTCCGCTTTCCGAGGTCAACGATCAGACGTTTGCCACCGGTCTCTTGGGCCAGGGCGTGGCAATTCAGCCCACGGGCACGCGCGTGATTGCGCCGGCGGATGCCAAGGTCGAGGCTATTTTTCCCACGGGGCATGCCGTTGCGCTCAATACGGTCGATGGTTTGGACGTGCTTATCCACGTTGGCCTGGACACCGTTCAGCTGGAAGGCAAGCACTTTACCGTGCATGCGCAGGTGGGCGATGTCGTCCATAAGGGCGATGTACTCATCGAGTTCGACCGCGAGGCCATCGCGGCCGAGGGTTACGATGTGACGGTTCCCATCTTGGTATGCAACTCTGTTGAGTTCTCGAGTATCAAGGGCTCCATTGGTGAGCATGTCGAGGAGATGGACCAGCTCATCGTCGCTCGCGAGCGCTAGTTGGGGCGTTTGGCCTTTAGCCTACAATTCAAACACGTTTACGGAGGGCGCCCTTGAAAGAGGGCGCCCTCCGTGGCAAGATGAGAACTGTCCGAAGCTAAAAGGCTTTGGGTCGCCGTGGACGGGCAGGGGCCTCGACGCGGTTGGACACGAGACATATACATTACGCGACCTCGCCCTGGTGGCCGCACACGTTGGTTGCGGCCGACGCGGGCCGCGGGCAAGCGCTTGTAAGGGGAGCCTTGCCTCTCTTGTACGAGAAAGGACGCGTAATGAAGATCATTAAAGCTAAAGACTATGAGGATATGAGCCGTAAGGCCGCTAATATCATCTCGGCCCAGGTTATCCTCAAGCCCGATTGCGTGCTGGGTCTTGCCACCGGCTCCACCCCGATTGGCGCCTACAAGCAGCTCGCCGCTTGGTATGAGAAGGGCGACGTCGACTTTGCCGAGGTCAGCACCTATAACCTTGACGAGTATCGTGGCCTTTCGCACGACGATCCCCAGAGCTATCACTACTTTATGCGTGAGAACTTCTTCGATCACATCAACATCGATCTGAACAACACGCATGTGCCCGATGGCTCCAACCCCGACGCCGCCGCTGCCTGCTCCGAGTACGACAAGATCGTCGCTGCCGCCGGTTACCCGGACCTGCAGCTGCTCGGCATTGGCAACAACGGTCACATTGGCTTCAACGAGCCCGATGACCACTTCTCCAAGGGTACGCACTGCGTCGACCTTACCGAGAGCACCATTCAGGCCAACAGCCGTCTGTTCGACAGCATCGACGACGTGCCCCGTCAGGCCTACACCATGGGTACCCAGACCATCATGTATGCCCGCATGATCCTGGTCGTCGCCAACGGCGAGGCCAAGGCCCAGGCCGTGCATGACATGTGCTATGGCCCGGTTACGCCTGAGTGCCCGGCCTCGATTCTGCAGCTGCACACCAACTGCGTCGTGGTCGCCGACGAGGCTGCCCTTTCGCTCTGCGAGTAACGACTCCGCGAAACCATATTGCGCTCCGAGAGGCTCCCGCTTTGCGGGGGCCTTTTTTGCTGGGCAAGCGACTTGTCGGCACGCGGCCGTTAGGCGTGGGGCGCGGCAACATCCTCATCAGAAGCGAAGTGTGCGCAAGTCAGATAACGTGATGCATTCGATACCATATATTATGCAAAATTGCTACTAAATAGTCGCAGGCGGTAGCGCGGAATAGGCGAGTTGCGCAACTCAAATAAAATCGTTCCTTTACGGTAAACTGCCTACCAGATGGGACATTTCAGCAAGCTATTTGACCTGCATAAACAGTCGTCTGTCGAAGGAAAAACAACGAGCAGTGCCCGCTGTACAAAAACTTGCCGAATGCGTACCGACAAACAGCCAAAAACATGGTGTCACGCTATTCATAGGGTGGCAGGTATGGTCGTGCGGTTACGGTATCCATGTGGTCGAGTTGAGGAGCGGGCATGGTACAGGATCTGGGCAATACGAGCGACCTCGAAGTGATGTCGATGGGCGGGGGCTATTTGGTTCGCCGCGATCGGCTGATGAACGAGCTGATTATCAAGGGCCGCCAAGCCGGGATCGTGCTTGTTTACGCACCCGATGGATTTGGCAAGACCTCGGTGCTGATGCAGTATGTTCGCGAGGTCAAAAGCGATTTCACGCGAGGGTCGGTGCGCGTTATCGAGGCCGAACGGGCCATTGGCCGCGAGGTATTCATGCAGCTCGAGGTGGTTGCAGAGGAGCTCAAGGACAAGCCGCATTCGCTCATCGCCATCGATAACGTGCCGGTCTTCGACCAGCGCGATACCGAGGACTTTATCGATACGATTCGTGGCCTGCGCGCGTCGGGTGTGGGCGTTCTTTTGACGTGCCGTCCGTCAAACCGTCTGCTTATCCGCGGGCTGGGGGATTCGGTAAAGGTCAACGCGCAGATGCTCAAGGTGCATGCCTATGAGTATTCGGCGTGGGCATCGGCTTTTTCGATTAGCACGTCGCTCGATTTTTACCAGCTTACGCAAGGCGTGCCCGAGCTGGTCTCGGCGCTGCAGACGGGGCTGTACGGCCAGGGGGACGTCGCCCAGTTGCTCGAAAACGAGATCGTCAACGTATACGGCGCGGCACTTGCCGACTTGGCATCCCTCGACAACAACACGCTGTTTAACGTTGCGGGCCTTATGGTCTTAATGGGCGAAGGCAATATCGCAGAGCTCGAGGCGTGCGGCGTGCGTCTATCGATGGTTGACCAGTCGTATCTGGTGCGCGATTATCCCATCTTTGGCATTGACCCGGTCGACCGAAGTTTTGCCTGCTTGGGAACGGAAGACAATGCGCGGCTCAGGCTGCGCAAGCTGATCGCCGAGATCAGCCCCGAACTTATACGACGCGCTGTCCGCATTTTAATCAAGGCGGGCCGATGCGACCTGGCGATGGACCTGGCGGATGCCTTCTTAGATCGGAATGTCGTGCTCGAGCTTGCCGGGCAGTATGGGGTCGACCTTGCCTTGACTGGACATGGGGCGGACGTTTGCCGCGCAGCGCTGGGGGCAATGAATACCGATGGATTGTCATACGAGCCGACGCTGCCTGAAGCGCTCGGCGTGTATCTGTCGGCGGTGACCATTTCCAACGCCAAGTTGGCCCGATGCATGGCGGCTGTTATCGAGCGGGCTGGCGAGCGCGCCGCGCAAGAGATTGACCCGCTCGCCTGGAGAGTGGCCCAGGCGCTTACCATCGTTTGCTACGGACAGAGCGGGCTGGGGCTCCCCACGACGCTTTCGTTTCCGGACCGCGCGTCATCGTGCGACGTACTCGACATGTTGTCGGCGCATATCGAGATAAAGCGCCGCTTGGCCGAGCATGCGGATGTGGGCGATGCGTTTGATGGAATCGCGGAGCACGGGGCGTACGATTGCGAGCTGGATATCGCCGGCTTATTTATACGGGCAGACCGGATGCTGGTGGAGCTTTTTGACGGCTCGTTCGCAGGAACCGATGCACGCGATGACGAGCTTGCCCTAATGGTCGAGGCGCTCGACATTCATAGCCTGAGGGCACTGACGATTTGGGTGCGCATGGTGCTGGCTGCACGCCGCCTGCTCGCCGGCTTGCCGGTAACCGACGAAGCGGCGTTTAGCGAGATCGACCGTTTTGCCGTGCGCGTGCGCGATAATCGGCTTCAGCTCTTTGGGCTTTTGCTCGAAGGATGGCAGTCGATGGCCGAGGGACACCCTGTCAACGCAAAGTTCCGTGCCGTTCAGGTGCTCAAGCTTGTTGACGAAACGGTGACGTATATGCGAGATAACGCGCTGCTGCTGGAGCGCGTGGCATTTTTGCGAAACACGTCGATGGTTACGGTGCGCGAGGAGGCGGAGCTGCTCGATATTAGCCAGACGCAGGTTCGCGGCTCGGAAGCGTGGACGGTGGCGCTGCACTTGGCTTCTGCGGGCCGTGACAGCGATTTGGCGGCGTGGATGTCCATGAACCGTCCGGGCATGCTGGAGCCGTCGTATCGACTCTTTGCGCGCCTTGCCATGCATTGTCTGGGCGAGCCTGGCGCAAGGATCCGCAAGAAGCTCCCGGTGCGCGAGCTTTCGAGATACACGCTGCGCGACGATTTGGACGAAGCGCACGAGCGGCTGTTTCAGGTCGAAGAGGTCGAGGCCGTCGATGCGATCGAGCATATCGAGATTCGCATGTTCGGGGCGTTTCGCGCCGAGCGCGACGGGTTTCCCATCACCGATAAGATGTGGCGTCGCAAGAAGGCGGCAACGCTTGCGGAACGTCTCGCGCTGAGTATGGACGCGCTGGTCGATCGCGAGACCCTGGCCATGGAGCTGTGGCCCCATGCAGAGTTCAACCGCGCCCGCAACAACTTGTATTCGACGATATCACGTCTGCGCTCGGCCTTGGGTCCGACGCCAGACGGCAAGTCGTGTGTGCTGATTCAAAACGAGTGCATTGGGCTCAATGGCGACTACGTTAAGACCGACGTGCGGCTGTTTGAGCAGATGACCCGCGAAATCTTGGGAAATCGTGGGGGAGCACGCGGGCCTCATCTGGTGGAGCTGTGTCTAAAGGTCGAGCAGCTCTATGCCGGTCCGCTCTATATTCCCAATGGCTGCAATCCAACGTACTTTGTGCGCATGCGTCGCATTATGCAATCCAAGTTTATCGACAGCATGATTCGCGGGGCGAACGAGGCGCTGGAAGAAAACGACCTGCAGTCGGCGATATGGTTGGTCGAGGCAGGGCTTCGCCAGGAGACGGCGCGTGAGGATATGGTTCGCTGCGCCATGCGCGTCTATAACGCCGCGGGTCGCCGTCGCGACATCATCGATTTGTACAGCGGGCATGTTCATCATCTAAAAGAGCAGATTGCAGGCGTGCCCGAGCCCGAGACGCGGCGTCTGTACGAGCGTTTGGTCGAAGGCAGGCTTAAGCGCATGGCCGTTGTGCGATAAAAAAGGGGCGTCCAGGTAACCCGGACGCCCCGTAGGCATACGATGCACGAGTGCTTAGACGAGCTTGATCTTCTCGATGTCCTTGCGCGAGGACTCGCGATACAGCGAGAACTTGCGGCCGATAACCTGGACGACCTCGGCGTGGGAGCGCTCGGCGAGCTCCTCGGCGGCCTCGCGGGCAGAAAGGCTGGAGCCGTCCAGCACGGAGCACTTGACGAGCTCATGCTTCTCCAGGTAGGCGACCGTCTGCTCGACGGTGCCCTCGTTGATATCGGACTTGCCGATGATGATGGCGGGGTTGAGGTGATGGGCCATGCTGCGAAGCTGCTTGACCTGGGCTCCTGTCAGTGCCATGGGTTCTCGCTTTCTATGTATGGGGCGCCCCGCGATGGGGCCTTAATCTACGTGAGCTGTCCCACGATAGCGCAGGAACGGCGTGGTGTGGAGCGCGTTTGCCCAGTTCAAAAAGAATGCGGATGCCGAGTGAGTGACCGGTGCGGGCTGCAGACGGTTTATAGATGGGCTACGGACGACTCGCGGAGACCGGCTCCCAGGCAATAAACGCCCAGCGAACCTTACGGACGTGGTCGAGCATAAAGCGTCCCTGCGGCACGCCCTTAGACCCCGGCTCGCCAGCATGGGGGTTCTCAATCATATGCTGGGCAATGTAATCGCGTAGACGGTCGACCTTATCCTCGTTACCATGCTCGAGCATGCGGGAGAAGTCCGCCACACCCGCCTCGAGGCTATCGAAGGTGTCGCGACGAGGCGATTCAAAATACGTAACCTGCGGCAGGGCACCCATCTGAATGAGGATATTAAAGGCATACACAAAGCCATTACTGCAGGTAACCGAGGCACCGATGGCGTTCATCAGATGCAGGTCATAGCGTGGGCTAGAGTTAGCGACCATCGTGACAGCACAACGCCGACGAGCCGTACGGTCAAGCTTGGCAAGTGCGCCTTTTAGGTTGGTCGTGGTGACAGAGCGACTGGCAAAGGCAACATCTACCGCTTTCGCGACCGGTCCAACCAAGTCCCAATCATCATCCCAGGCAAGCTCAAGCGGCGTAATCTGGTCCTCAAGCCCGTAATACTCAATACCAGCATCAAGGGTGCCCAGCATAGCGGGAGAGAAATCAGCAGCAATCACAGGATGCCCAGCCTGCGCAAGCGGAATAGCAATCGACCCAGCCCCACACCCCATATCAAGCACCGACTCACCAGGCTGGAGTGCCAGCAGCTTCATAAAATCGCGAGCATACGGAGCAGTCTCAAGCGGCCGAAAATGCCGAGCCCTCTTGTCCCACTCAAAAGAGTCATCAGCCCGATGCCGAGCGGCCTGCAGACGCATCCATTCAGCATTCCAGTCAGTAGAAAGAAGCTCAGAACGAATCAAATCATCAGCCACGGGCCATCCCCCTCACAACAAAAAAGCGACTCCTCCCAAAAGAAGAGCCGCAACCAGCATATATCAGAAAGAACCGTTCCAACGCCAAACCACCGCATCAGCCAGGATGGGCAGAAGCGAAGCGACTGCCAAAGGGACAGAACCCAACCGAGGTCCCGATGTGCGGGAGCCCCGCCGCCGGGCGGCAGACATATAAGGTCGATCGCGAGTTCCGCACGAGCCGGAGAGCACTTAATGTGCTCTCCGTGCGAGCCAGGACTGTCCGAGCAGGCGACCTTATATGTCTGCCGCCCGGCGGCGGGGCTCCTCGCCCGTATTCCCAGCTAGTTCTTCAGCGAGTTTAGCGGCGCCGGGAATCGACCACCGCGATGGGCAAGCACGGTGCCGGCGTTGGGGTTCACCGGCATGATGGGTGCACGGCCGAACAGGCCGCCGTACTCGACGCAGTCGCCCACGCCCTTGCCGATGGCGGGAATCACACGGACGGCCGTGGTCTTGTTGTTGATGACGCCGATGGCCATCTCGTCGGCGATAATGCCGGCGATGGTCTCGACCGGGGTGTCGCCGGGGATGGCGATCATGTCAAGGCCGACGGAGCACACGCAGGTCATGGCCTCAAGCTTCTCGAGCGAAAGTGCACCGGCCTCGACGGCGGCGATCATGCCGGCGTCTTCGGACACGGGGATAAAGGCGCCCGAGAGGCCGCCGACGCTGGAGCTGGCCATGACGCCGCCCTTCTTGACGGCATCGTTGAGCATGGCGAGTGCACAGGTCGTGCCCGGGCCACCGCAGGTGCCCACGCCGATGATCTCGAGGATGCGGGCAACGGAGTCGCCGATGGCGGGCGTGGGGGCCAGCGACAGATCGACGATGCCCTTCTCGACACCCAGGCGATGGGCGGCCTCGCGGCTCATGAGCTCGCCGGCACGGGTGATCTTAAAGGCGGTCTGCTTGATCTTCTCGGCGACTTCCATCATCGAGGCGGAGTCGGGGAGTGTCTCCAGAGCCGCGGCCATAACGCCAGGGCCCGAGACACCAACGTTGATGACGGCGTCGGCCTCGCCGCCGCCGTGGACGGCGCCCGCCATAAACGGGGAGTCTTCGACCATATTGGCAAAGCAAACAAACTTGGAAGCGCCGACGGAGTCCTGGTCGGCCGTGAGCTTGGCGGCGTCGATGATGGTCTGCGCGGCCATGAGTACGGCGTCCATGTTGATGCCGGCACGCAGGCTGGCAACGTTGACGCTGGAGCAGACGCGGCTCGTGGTGGCGAGCGCCTGCGGAATGGACTGGATAACGCGGCGGTCGGCGTCGCCGATGCCCTTCTGGACGAGCGCGGAGAAGCCGCCCAGGTAGTCGATGCCGAGGGTCTCGGCCGCGCGGTCGAGGGCATGCGCGATGGGGGTGAGGTCCTCATCCTTGCAGCAAGCGGCGATCTGCGCCACCGGGGTGACGGAAACGCGCTTATTGACGATGGGGATACCGTACTCGCGCTCGAGGTTCTCGGCGGTCTCGACCAGGTGCTCAGCCGTGTGCGTCACGTGGTCGTAAATCTTCGTGCACATGCGGTCGAGGTTCTCGTCACCGCAACCCATGAGCGAAACACCCATGGTGATGGTCCTGATGTCGAGGTTCTGCTCCTCAACCATGCCGCGGGTTTCCGCGATTTCTGCAGGCGTGATCGCCATCCTTGCGCTCCTATCTGCCAAAACGAGCATAGTCCCCTCTATTCTAACGTGCCGCACGCGCCAAGTGGCACATGCGGCACGTTTTGGTGTGGGGTTGTTTCCGTTGTGTTACCGGCCAAAGACCTCTTCGGCGATGCGCGCACTCTCGGCGGCGTCCTTGGCGTAGTAGTCCGCGCCGATTTGCTTGGCGTATTCGGGGGTGAGCACGGCGCCGCCCACGATGATCTTGACGCCCGGCACCTCGGCATGGAGCAGCTTGATGGTCTCCTCCATGGCGACGACCGTGGTGGTCATAAGCGCCGAGAGGCCGACGAGCTTGATGTCGCGCTCCTTGACGGTCTTGAGCACCTCTTGCGGATCGACATCGCGGCCCAGGTCAAAGACAGTGTAGCCGTAGTTGTCGAGCAGCATCTTGACGATGTTCTTACCGATATCGTGGATGTCGCCCTTGACGGTAGCCACGCAGATTTTGCCCTTGTCGGCAATCTCGCCGGCGGGCATCAGGCGTTTGATGGTATCGAAGCCCATGCGCGCGGCTTCGGCCGAGGCCATGAGCTGCGGCAAGAAGAACTTGCCTTGATCGAAGAGGACGCCGACCTCGTCGAGGGCAGGAATAAAGTGGTTATTGATAAGGTCCATAGCGTCGTGGTCGGCCAGCAGGCGCTCGGTCTCGGCTGCGATTTCGCCCTTGCGGCCCGAGACGACCATGTGGCGGATGGGATCGTCGTCAGCGCTGGTGGCGGTGCCTGCGGCAGGCGCGGCATCGCTCGATGCAGCCTGGGCGGCAGCCGGGTTGGCAGCAATCTTGTACGGGTCGGTCCAGCCGGCATAGCGCTCGATGTATCCGGTCGAGCCCTCGTCCTCGACGCTCAGTACGCGATAACTGTAGACGGTGTCCATAAAGCGCTTGGAACCGGGGTTCATGATGGGGGCGTCCAGGCCTGCGCCAAAGGCGGCGGCCAGGAAGACCGAGCCCAGCAGCGAGCGCGCGGGCAGGCCAAAGCTGATGTTCGACACGCCGAGCGCGCATTTGACGCCCAGACGCTCCTTGCACAGAGACATAGCGCGCAGAATCTGCTCTGCCTGGCGCTGGTTGGTCGAGGCGGTCATGACCAGGCAGTCGATGAGAATGCGGTCCGGGCCGATGCCGTAGCGGGCGGCCTCGGTCACGATACGCTCGGCGATGGCAAAGCGGGCCTCGGCGGTATCGGGGATGCCGCCCTCGTCGAGCGTGAGGCCGACGACGTTGGTGCCGTAGTGTGCAACCAGCGGGAAGATCTCGTCCATGATCTGCTGCTTGCCGTTGACCGAGTTGATGATGGGCTTGCCGGTGTAGCGGCGCACGGCGGCCTCGACGGCGGCGGGGTCGGTGGAGTCGATCTGCAGGGGCAAGAGGGTGGAGCCCTGGAGCTGCTCGGTTGCCTGCTGGATGATCTTGACCTCATCGATCTCGGGCAGGCCCACGTTGACGTCCAAGATGTCGGCGCCCTGTTCCTGCTGGCTGATGCCCTGGCTCACGACGTAATCCAGATCGCCGTCGCGCAGAGCCTGCTGCAGGCGCTTTTTGCCGGTGGGGTTGATGCGCTCGCCGATGACGGCGATCTTGTGGCCATCGCAGGGAAGGTCCACAACGGTTTGGGCGCTCGTGACCGACATGCTGGGCTTGCGGTGGCGCACGCTGGGCGTGTGGTTGTCGATGAGAGTGCGAAGTGCCGCCATGTGCGTGGGCGTGGTGCCGCAGCATCCGCCGACGACGCTCACGCCATCCTCGATCATGCCGGCGACGGCCTCGGCGTATTCGGGTGCCTGGATGTCAAAGACGGTGTTGCCGTCGTCGTCCACGCGGGGCAGTCCCGCGTTGGCCTGCACCATGACGGGCTTGTCGGTGACGGTGAGCATGCGCGCGGCCAGACCGCGGAGCTCGGCCGGGCCCTGGCTGCAGTTGATGCCCAGGACGTCGGCGCCGATGGCGTCGAGGGTGATGGCGGCGACCTCGGGGCTCGTGCCCAAGAAGGTACGGCCGTCTTCCTCAAAGGTCATGGTGGCAAAGACGGGCAGGTCGGAGTTCTCGCGGCAGGCGAGGACCGCCGCCTTGATCTCGGCCAGGTCGGTCATGGTCTCGATAATAAAGAGGTCGACGCCCGCAGCGACGCCGGCGCGCACCTCCTCGGCAAAGAGGTTGTATGCCTCGTCAAAGCTGAGGGTGCCCAGGGGGCGCAACAGCGCGCCGATGGGCCCGATATCGCCGGCGACGTAGCGGGCGCCGGCCTTACGGGCGCAAGTGACAGCCGCAGCAAAGACATCGGCCACGGTGGCGGCACCGTCGAGCTTGTGGGCATTGGCGCCAAAGGTATTGGCGGTGATCACGTCGCAGCCGGCCTCGACATACTGACGCTGGATATCGGTGATGACCTGGGGCTCCTCAAAGTTGAGCAGCTCGGGCAAGGCGCCTGCCTTCATGCCAGCGGCCTGCAACATGGTGCCCATGCCACCGTCAAACAGCAGATGCCCCGTGCCCTCGATGGCGGCGCGCAGGCGGTCATCCTTAATGCGCAGGTCGTCAATCGTGCGCGTCTTGTACGCGGCGCCGTTGCAGCGCGCAGCATTGACAGGTGCCGCCAGTGCAGCGCCGTCAGAGTCATGGGTGATAAGTATGTTTGAGCTATTCGCCATGTGCGTCCATTTCGTCTAGAGCCCACTGAGGGATTTCTATTTGTAGGGATTTGTCGGGCTCGATGTCTTCGATTCGTTTGTTGTAGTAGACAAGAAGTCGTGCAACATTTAATCGAATTAGGCTTCGCTTGTAGAACGATAATTCTTCAATATTGATGCCAATAAACGATTCGAGCGCGATAACCTGTACGCAATCGCCGAGCCCCTCACTTTCGAACAGTCCGTAAGCGAAGGAAACTTTATTGCGGGGGACAACAACGATGGGCCGAATGCCATTTCGAATGTTATCTCGGCATCGATCGGTCAATTTGGCCATCGGCGATACAGTTACATGAAATGCAGCATCATTGATTTGGAAATCGCCAGAACGGTCAGTCTGCTGGTCGGCAGCGTTTGAGTTGTCCTTTCCGATTTCTATGGTTGGAAATAACATTTCAAGTTTTGCACCTACCAGGTGCTGTGCGACCGTGCCTGTTGGTTTATCGGATCGCAGGCTTGCTTCGGCCAGGATGTCTTCGACAATGGCAGAAATTGGTTTTTGAAGATCGATTTCGACTTTGATTCTCTGCCGGTTGAAGAAGTCGACCTGGATACGCTCGACGAAGAAGTTGGCGATTGCATTCGCAGCTTCAAGACGAGCGTCTTCACAAGTGTCGCTGGGCAGGGTAGAGTTGATGATCGCGGCAAGCTCAAGCGCCATTGGAAGCGTGCCGCGTGAGGTCCTGCCGCCTTCTGATGCGAAGGCGCGCGTTTCCCCATGTCTGGCTAAAACTGTTTTGATGCATGCCCCACTTAGGCCTCGTACTTGGCTCCCCTTGTCCGATTGCACGTAATCGTTGGTGAGCGGGAAACGGTTTTGCAACAGCTCGCTTATGCCTATGCCAACCGCCATGACGTTGCGGTTGACATTGCCTCGCTTGTTTCGCTTGGATTCGTACCAGAGCTCAATGGCATTCAAGACGTTTTTATTGGGCTCGCTCAAGGAGTAATTTGCCATTTCCATCATCGCTCACTCCATTCCTTGAAGACATTAACGCGGGCTTGACTGCATTTTTTATAAGCCAGGTGACAACTGGCACGGCAACTGCATCGCCGAATGCATAACGAATCTGAGCATCCGAGAAGCCGCTAAATTGATATGAGCCGGCACCTTGGAGACGAGCATATTCAGTTCCAGTCATCCAGCGAACTTTTAACTTTCCGTTTTCGCATATAACGACTGCCTGTCTTGATGAGCCGCCGCGAGCCGTTCTTAGACATCCGGCAATTTCCTCTTCGCGGATTTCCCAGCGTACAACGCCCGACCGCGTGCGACGATAAGCAGTGCGAACAATTTTTGCACTGGCATTTAAGAAGCGCTGAAGGCGATCTTCTTGATGTGGCGCAAGTGAATCGGTAAATGCTTGCACTTGGTTCTTGTCCCACCAACGCTTGTCGTCATCGGGAATATTTTCAACTACCGTTGCGAGGCCTGTCATGCGAAGTGGACTCGGCTCGTTTAGGTGAGAGATGTGTGTAATGAGCGAAGGGTCGGAGTGAATCCAGGAGACCTTTTCAGGTCGAAGCGAGGAATTGAGTCGGCTGTTGGGAAGAGGATTTTTTAATCCGACGACAAACATGCGGGGGCGAGACTGGGGAAGCCAGTGCCGTGCGTCGATAAAATAGGCATCGCATGAATAGCCCAATCGATTAAATTCCTGGCAAACGAGTCTAAAGTCATCACTGTTATTAGACGTCGCAAGGCCGATGACGTTTTCGAGAACAATTGCCCGCGGGGCGCGATCGCCCATTCCTTCGATGGCCTTAATAAAGCCAAAGAACGCACTAGACTCTTTGCCAGAGATAAGCCCCTCCCGGTTCCCCGCGAGAGATAGGTTTGTGCAAGGGCTTGATGCCCATGCGATGTCGGCTTGGGGTATCAGGTCGGGATCGAGTGCGTGGACATCCTGCTCGACTAGATGTTCATCGCCCCAACGCTGGCTGTACATGGCGCATTTAGTATGGTCTATGTCGTTTGCCCAGATTGTTTTGATTCCGGCTTTTGCCATGCCGGCACGAGCCAGGCCAATGCCTGAAAAAAACTCAAGCGCGGTAAGTTGTGGCGAGAACTGCAGAATGTTGTGCATGTACTGGCTTTCAGATAGTTGTTATTTGGCCTCTTATGGTACTTGTTTGCGAGGACATCTGCTTACAAACGGATGCGATTCCCTCGATACCGAGCCATCAATTGACATTTTATTCAGAATACGAATAGCAGGTGGTGTGGGCGGCGCGGAAGCGGCAGTGTTCGCGCATGCGGCAGATAGTGCAGGTGGGGCGGGTCTGGGCGTCGTGGACCTCGCCGTCGAACAGGCCGATCACCGCGGTCACGCTCTTGGTGGGCATGAGCAGGCTGGTGGGTGTGACGGTAAGGCCGATGAGGCGCGTGGCGTTGAGCGCATCCACGATCGAGCGCTGAGCCGAGAGCGGGCAGTCGCCGTAGCCGGGGCTAAAGCGCCAGTTGCCGGCGAGTCCGTGTGCAGCAGCCGCAGCCTTGACCTGCTGGTCCATCTGCTCAACAGCGGCCTCCACGTAGGCGGAGCACGCGGCGTCGAGCACGGCGCCTTCCAGGGGCTGCTGGGCTCCGGTGGTCCGCAGACGGCGCTCGGCGGCCATGCCGAGGGTGCAGGCCATGAGCGCTGCCAAGCGGGCGTCCTTAAGATGACGATAGATATCGCGACCTCGCAGCTCAACATTGGTGCCAACCAGGCGAATGCAAGGTTCGCCTTGCTCGTCGACGCCCGCGGCATCGACGGCAAACACGCGGCGCACGCCACGGGGCTCAATGTCTAGCTCCAGGCGCTCAACGACAAGCTCAATTCGTCGTGACAGCTCAGACTCAATCTGCTGGCCGCCATAGCCCAGATACCGCAGCATCTCGGCACGGTCGACACGGGGGTGATGGGCAGCACCGATACGGTAAAGCGCCGGCGACGCAAGGTCGGCCGGCACTTCGACAGCGGTTGTATCGATGCGCGGTTTTTCCATTACCCCAGGCGCTCCATAATGGTCGCGGCGATTGCAGGACGGTTCATAGTGTACAGGTGCAGGCCGTCGGCGCCGTGCTCCTTGAGGTCGCAAAGCTGACGGGCGGCATAATCTACACCGGCTGCCTGCAAGCTCTCGGGGTCGTTTTCGTACTTGGCGAGAATCTTGATGACGGGGGAGGGCAGCGACGCGCCGCACATAAAGACCATGCGGCTGATCTGCGACTTACCCATAAACGGCATGATGCCCGCGGTGATGGGCACGGTGATGCCCGCCTTGTCTGCGAGCTCGCGGAAACGGTAGAAACACTCGTTATCAAAGAAGAGCTGCGTTACGAAGAAGCTCGCGCCGGCGTCTTGCTTTTGCTTGAGGTGCTCGACCGAGAGATTGAGATCCTCGCAGGCGATGTGGCCCTCAGGATAGGCTGCGGCGCCCACGCAAAAGCCGGCGTCGACAAGCTCGGGGATGAGGTCGCGGGCATAGGCGTAGTCGGAAGCGGGCTTGTCGTCCTCGGTTGCGCCGGCGGGCAGGTCGCCGCGCAGTGCCAGCACGTTTTGCACGCCGGCCGAGCGATACTCGTCGATCTTGGCGGCGATGTCGGCGTGGGTGCGGCCCACGCAGGTGAGGTGTGCCACCGAGGGCGTATCGAATTCGCTCGAAATCATATGCGCGATGGGGGCGGTGGTGGCACCGTTGCCCGAGCCGCCTGCCGAGCAGGTGACCGAGACAAAGCTCGGCGAAAGCTTGCACAGGCTGCCCGCCACCTCGCGAGCCGTATCGAGGGTGAGCTCGCCCTTGGGCGGGAACATCTCAAACGAAACGGGCGTGGTGTTCTGGGATGCTGCCTGCTTAAAAACCTCGTCGACGCGCATATCGTGCTCCTTTAGATATTTAGTGCGATGTGTTGTAAGGATTCTACAGCACCACTGTGCCACGGTGGAGTTTTACTCGCTATTTAGGGATACCAATCAAAGATGCCTTGCTATCGGCTTTCTCTATAGCGGGGTGGCTCATTTGGGACTGGGCTATAGAGACTGGTATCTAATGCAAAATACCAGTCAATTTGGCCTCGTCCCAAATGAACTACCCTAAAATCATGCGGGGAGGTCTGCAATTTATACAGTTCGTTGGCTGTTGAGGGTAGTAATAATCCTGCGATGCGGTAACCTCATTGATTGGTTTCGTGACCGCAACATAACGGTAATGTTGCGGAAACACGGCGAGTCTAATCTAAGGCTCGTTCGTTAGTAATCAACACCGCATCTCACGCGGTGCCGATACGAAGGGAGTTCCGTATGGCCGAACTTACTGACCGCTTCGGGACCATGGTGTTCTCTGAGGAAGTCATGAAAGACTACCTCCCCAAGGACATTTGGAAGCGCCTCGCTGCAACCCTCGAGGACGGTGAGCCGCTCGACCTGGACGTGGCCAACGCCGTCGCCCACGCCATGAAGGTCTGGGCCATCTCCAAGGGCGCCACGCACTACGCCCACTGGTTCCAGCCGCTTTCGGGCATCACTTCCGAGAAGCACGACAGCTTCCTGGAGCCCAACCACAACGGCACCGCCATTACCAAGTTTACGGGCAAGAACCTCATCCAGGGCGAGCCGGACGCCTCCAGCTTCCCCAACGGCGGCCTGCGCGCCACCTTCGAGGCCCGTGGCTACACCGCTTGGGATCCCACCAGCCCCGCCTTCATTAAGGACGAGGTCCTGTGCATCCCCACCGCCTTCTGCTCCTACACCGGCGAGGCCCTGGACAAGAAGACTCCGCTGCTGCGCTCCATGACCGCGCTCGATCGCGAGGCCAAGCGCGTCCTGGCCCTCTTTGGCAAGACCCCCAAGAAGGTCGTTCCCTCCGTCGGCGACGAGCAGGAGTACTTCCTGATCAAGAAGGACGCCTACCGTAAGCGCAAGGACCTGGTCATCACCGGCCGCACCCTCTTTGGCGCCAACCCCTGCAAGGGTCAGGAGCTCGAGGAGCATTACTTTGGCGCTATCCGCCCCACCGTCTCGGCCTACATGAAGGACCTGGACGAGGAGCTTTGGGCGCTCGGCATTCCCGCCAAGACCAAGCACAACGAGGTCGCTCCCTGCCAGCACGAGCTTGCGCCGGTCTATGAGGAGGTTAACGAGGCCATCGACCAGAACCTGGTCATGATGGAGAAGATGAAGCTCATCGCCTCCCGTCACGACTTGGTCTGCCTGCTGCACGAGAAGCCCTTCGACGGCATCAACGGCTCCGGTAAACACAACAACTGGTCTATCGGCACCGAGTCCGAGAACCTGCTCGATCCGGGCGACACCCCGCTCGACAACCTGCAGTTCATCGTCTTCCTCACCGCGGTGATCGAGTCCGTCGATAACTACCAGGAGCTCCTGCGTGCTTCTGTCGCCTCGGCCGGCAATGACCACCGTCTGGGCGCCAACGAGGCTCCTCCGGCGATCGTCTCCATCTTCCTGGGCGACCAGCTTACCGAGGTCGTCGAGAAGATCATCGACGGCAAGGCCTCCGTCCACGCCACCCACGGCGTGCTCGACCTGGGCGCCGATGCCCTGCCCAAGCTCATGCAGGACAACACCGACCGTAACCGCACCTCTCCGTTCGCCTTCACCGGCAACAAGTTCGAGTTCCGCGCCTGCGGCTCCGAGCAGAACGTCTCCGACCCCAACATGGTCCTCGACGCTGCCGTTGCCAAGTCGCTCAAGGCTTTCGCCGACGCGCTCGAGGGTACGCCCGAGGACAAGTTCCAGGACGCCGCGCTCGAGTACTGCAAGAAGGTCCTGACCGACCACCAGCGCATTCTCTTCTCCGGCGATGGCTATTCCGACGAGTGGCCGATTGAGGCTGAGAAGCGCGGCCTTGCCAACAACAAGACCACCGCGGACGCTCTGCCTGCCTTTGTCTCCGAGAAGGCTCTTGCCCTGTTCGATGAGATGGGTGTTCTCACCAAGGCCGAGGCCCAGTGCCGCTACGACTGCAAGCTCGAGAAGTACAATAAGCTCATGAACATCGAGGCAACCACGATGATTCGCGAGGCACGTCGTACCTATCGTCCGGTCATCACCGCCTATGCCACCAAGGTCGCTAAGGGCCTCGAGGCCATTCGCGCCGCCGGTGCCGAGGCTGCCATGCAGTGCGAGCAGAACACGCTCAACAAGCTCTGCAACGGCATCACCACCATCAACGACTCCATCAAGGCCCTCGATGCCGTGCATCAGAAGGCCGAGGCCCTCGACGGCCAGGAGCAGGCCAACGTGTACGCTCACGAGGTCGCTCCCGCCATGGCTACGCTGCGCGCCGCCGTGGACGCCATGGAGGAGATCGTGGCCGCCGACTACTGGCCGGTCCCGACCTACGACGACATCCTGTTCTACGTGTAGAGCGTAACCAACATATCGTCACGGTATTGAGCCGGGGTCCGCATCGCGCGGGCCCCGGCTTTTTTGCACACGGGTCTTGGAATGATGCCGGGATCCGCACCCTGTCGGGTTCGAATCCCGGCATATGGATAGCAAAAAGCCCGCTATCGAATTGGCAACGGGCTTTTCAATTCAAATGGTGCCCCCAGCGGGATGTCCGCGTGCGGCTGGCGCCGCCCGCTTCCGCTGCGTCGCTTCGCTCCTTGCGTGCTGCGCTGGAAAACGCTTCGCGTTTCCTCAGCTCCGCACCCTGTCGGGTTCGAATCCCGGCATCGAGGCAGAAAAAAGCCCGTCACCGCGAGGGTAATGGGCTTCAGCTTCAGATGGTGCCCCCAGCGGGATTCGAACCCGCGATATCCACCTTGAAAGGGTGGCGTCCTTGGCCGCTAGACGATGGGGACAGCGGGAAAGAGTATAGCAGACTTTTTTGCCGGCGCGTATATCGTTGGCAAACTGGAAAACCACCACAAAGGAGCCTTGATTATCAACTTCATCCGAACACTTCCCACATTCATCCGTACATGTGCGGATGAATGTGGGAACCCGATACCC
>CAKTWW010000035.1 GCA_934630855.1 uncultured Collinsella sp. | reverse complement strand
TTGTAGAATACTCAATCGCTGTCGTTTTCTAGAGAAAGATGATTGCTTGTGAAGAAGGAAGACGCAATTGAGCTCGAGGGTACGGTAAAGGAACCGCTGCCCAACGCCATGTTCAAGGTTGAGCTCGAGAACGGTCATTCGGTTCTGTGCAACATTTCCGGCAAGATCCGAATGAATTACATCCGTATTCTCCCCGGTGACAGGGTTGTCGTGGAGCTTTCCCCGTACGACCTGACCCGCGGCCGCATCACCTATCGCTACAAATAGCGGCACGCATACACGCACTCCTATTCCGACTGCAGGCTTAGCTCAACCTACGGTCGGATTGTGTGTGAAGACCAGCCATAGTTTTAAACGCCTGCGGCTGGGCGAGTAGATAGTAGGGAAGTAGTTTGAGCGCTACCGAAAGGAAGAACGATGAAGGTACGTCCTTCGGTCAAGAAGATGTGCGATAAGTGCAAAATCATTAGGCGCCATGGCAAGGTCCTCGTCATTTGCGAGAACCCCCGTCATAAGCAGCGTCAGGGTTAAGAGAGGAGACTACGTTGGCCCGTATTAATGGTGTCGACCTCCCGCGTGAGAAGCGCGTTGAGATCGGTCTGACCTACATTTACGGCATCGGCCGCACCACTGCGACGAAGATTTGCGTCGAGTGCAACGTTAACGTGGATACGCGCGTTAAGGACCTCACCGAGGATGAGGTTAACGCCATCCGTGATTATATCGACAAGAACCAGATCATGGTTGAGGGCGACCTCCGCCGTGAGCGCAACCAGAACGTCAAGCGCCTTATGGACATCGGCTGCAACCGCGGCCTTCGTCACCGCAAGGGCCTCCCGGTCCGCGGCCAGCGCACCCACACTAACGCTCGTACCCGCAAGGGCCCGAAGCGTCAGATCGGTGCTAAGAAGAAGAAATAAGGAGCGCTAGATAGATGGCTACTGCTAAGAAGAACGTTCGCGCTGCCCGTCTGAAGCGCGCGGACCGTAAGAACATTTCCGTGGGCCAGGCTCACATTCGTTCTACGTTCAACAACACGATCGTTTCGATCACCGATCCCCAGGGCAACGTCATTTCCTGGAAGTCGGCTGGCCAGGTGGGCTTCAAGGGCTCCCGTAAGTCCACGCCGTTCGCTGCCCAGATGGCTGCCGAGGCTGCTGCCAAGCAGGCCATGGAGCACGGTATGAAGAAGGTTTCCGTCTTCGTCAAGGGCCCCGGCTCCGGTCGTGAGACCGCCATCCGCTCCCTCCAGGCTGCTGGCCTCGAGGTCTCGAGCATCCAGGACAAGACCCCCATCCCGCACAACGGCTGCCGCCCCAAGAAGCGTCGCCGCGTGTAACTGAAAGGATCGTATCAATATGGCAATCGACAGGACTCCTGTTCTTAAGCGCTGCCGTCAGCTCGGGATCGATCCCGCTGAGCTCGGTTACAGCAGCAAGAAGGAATCTATCCGTCAGCCCAAGCGCCGTCGCAAGGAATCTGAGTACGGCATGCAGCTGCGCGAGAAGCAGAAGGTCAAGTTCATCTATGGCGTTCTGGAGAAGCAGTTCCACGGCTACTTCAACAAGGCCCGCAAGATGAACGGCGTCACCGGTGAGAACCTCATGATCATCCTTGAGTCTCGCCTCGACAACGTCGTCTTCCGTCTTGGCTTCGCCCGCACCCGCAAAGAGGCTCGTCAGTCCGTCCGTCACGGTCACTTCACCGTGAACGGCAAGCGTGTGGACATCCCGTCCTACCGCGTCAAGGCCGGCGACGTCGTCGCTGTCGGCGAGAAGTTCCGTGACCTCCTCCCCATCAAGGAGGCTCTGATTTCCTCCGAGCGCTTTGAGGTCCCTGGCTGGCTCGAGGTCGATATCGAGAAGCTGTCTGGTAACGTGCTCGCTCTGCCGACGCGTGAGCAGATCAGCGGTGATATCAACGAGCAGCTCATCGTCGAGCTCTACTCTAAGTAGTCCATCCGGGCTGCTGAGGCTGGAGGTAATACATGTCAGAATTCATTAGGCCTCAGGTTCAGGTCGAAGAGATCAACGAGACGTCTGCTCGTGTCTCCGTCGAGCCGCTCGAGCGTGGCTACGGCGATACGCTGGGTAACTCCCTTCGTCGCGTTCTTCTGTCCTCGCTCGAGGGTGCCGCCGTCGAGGCTATTCAGATCGATGGTGCGCAGCACGAGTTCATGACCATCCCTAACATGGTCGAGGATGTCACCGACATCGTCCTGAATGTCAAGGGTCTTGTCTTCAGGGCTCTCGGCACGACCGACGAGGCGACCGCTACCATCTCGGTTGACGGTCCCTGCGAGGTCACCGGTGCGGACTTCTTTATTCCGTCCGAGTTTGAGCTGGTCAACCCCGAGCAGCACATCGCTACGCTCACCGAGGGTGGCCATCTCACCATGAGCATGCGCATCGGCTATGGCCGCGGCTATGTCTCTGGCGAGGCCAACAAGCGCGACAACGATCCCATCGGTGTGATCCACGTCGACTCGCTGTACTCGCCGGTGTCCCGTTGCGCCAAGCTCGTTGAGGCTTGCCGTGTCGGTCAGCACACCGACTACGACCGCCTTGTCCTCGAGATCGAGACCAACGGCTCCATCGCCCCGCGCGACGCCGTGGTCCAGGCTGCCAATATCATCAACCAGCATATGGCCGCCTTTATGAACCTTGCCGAGACCCCCGAGGTCGAGGAGGAGGCTTCGATCTTCGCTCCCGAGGTCACCAACGACAACGCCGAGCTGGACAAGCAGATCGAGGATCTGGACCTTTCCGTCCGTTCCTACAACTGCCTTAAGCGCGCCAGCATTCACTCGGTCCGTCAGCTCGTTGAGTTCTCGGAGAACGATCTGCTCAACATCCGTAACTTCGGTGTTAAGTCGATCGAGGAAGTGAAGGACAAGCTTGAGTCCATGGGCCTGAGCCTGAAGGCTTAATGCTTCGCATATTTGAGGAGAAACTAGACCATGCGTCACAACGTTAAGAAGGGCCTGAAGCTCGGCACCGATGCGAGCCACACCAAGGCCATGAAGAAGAGCCTGGCCAAGGCCCTCTTCGAGAACGACCGCATCAAGACCACCGAGACCCGCGCTAAGGCGCTGCGTTCGGTCGTCGATCCGATCATCACCTGGGCCAAGAAGGGCGACCTGCACTCTCGTCGTCTGGCCATCGCCAAGCTCGGCGATAAGCAGCTCGTTGCCGAGATCTTCGACAAGGCTGCCCAGGGCATGTGGCAGGACCGCAACGGCGGTTACACCCGCATCATGAAGCTCGGTAACCGTAAGGGCGACAACGCTCCCATCGTTATCATGGAGCTCGTCACCGAGCCTTGCACGCCCAAGGCCAAGAAGGCTGCTCCGGCTCCCAAGAAGGCCGCTGCTCCCAAGAAGGTCGAGGCCGTCGAGGAGACTGCTGCCGAGGAGGCTCCTGCTGAGGAGACCGCTGAGTAGACAATCCGTCTGCATAGGCTATATTCGAGGGGTACGTTCGCGTACCCCTCTTTTTTTGTCGCGATACCGTTGTTTGTTTGTTGGGAGCGCCCATGACTGCGCCGTCTGATTTCAACTCGATCCCAGAGCTCGATGCCACGCTCGTGTTCCGCGTGGCCTATGACGGCTCGTCCTATAGCGGCTTTGCCGAGCAGCCCGGTCAGACGACGGTTGCGGGCGAGCTGCGCCGTGCTATCGAGACGCTGCTGCGCCGTCCGATCGATCTGACGTGTGCGGGGCGTACCGATGCCGGCGTGCATGCGGTGGCGCAGTACATCAGCGTGCCCGTAACGGACGCTGAGCTGGCTCTGACGCGCCGTAGATGGCTGAGGGCTATGGATGCTCTCCTGCCCAAAGATATCGCCATTAACGAGGTCTACAAGGCTCGTAAGGGCTTTTCTGCCCGCTTTGACGCACGCTCCCGTACGTATACGTATCGCATTGCCGATCGCGATGCGCGTCCCGTGCTCTCGCGGGGTGCGGTGTGGTGGCATCGCTATCCCTTGGATGTAGATGCGATGGCCGCTGCTTGTCTCGCGCTCTTGGGCGAGCAGGACTTCAAGAGCTTCTGCAAAGTTGCCTCGGCCGTGGGCAAGCCCACGCACCGTTGCGTGATGCGCGCCGAGTTTGGGCATGAGGTCGCTTTTGGCGAGGACATTCTGACCTTTACCATCGAGGGCAACGCGTTTTTGCACTCCATGGTGCGCACGATCGTGGGCACGCTCGTGGAGATTGGCATGCATCGCCGCGAGCCCGAATGGATGCGTGAGGTCATTGACGCCTGCGACCGTACCGCGGCGGGCCCTACGGCGCCTGCCTGCGGCCTTACGTTTATGGGTGTTGATTACGACCCCGCCGAGCTTGTCGTGCTTGACTAGGGGAGGGTCTGGTAGACCCACTTTCGTCCGTACGCCATGTGTGAGCTGCGCGTGTGCAACATCTGTTCTTGACGTGCAGCGTGTCTGGCGCCCCGTTGCGTTTATTGACGGGGTGTACCATGAACGACAGTTTATTGTAGTGCTGTCGAGAGGACGGAAAACTTGGTTCGACGTGGTTCGCATCCGCGACTTTCGGTGATCCTCGTTGTCGAGGGCTCGCCCAACTATGCGATGCGCGCACTCGAGAGCGTCCAGAACCAAGACCTCTATGATCTGCAGATTGTCGTCGTGTGCCGCGATGTGGCACCGGGCGTGCGTCATTCGCTCGAGGTTGCCGCCGGCAGAGACATTCACATCGATTTGATTGACGTCGAGGATTCGACGCGCGGGGCTTGCGTCAATGCCGGCTTTGCCGCTTCGCGTGGGTCTCAGATCGTCGCCATGAATGCCGACGAGTGGTTCGCCCCACAGTCTCTTTCCAAGATGGTCGAGGTTGCATGCGATGTCGCAGCGGATATTGTGATTCCCACGGTGTCTGTCGACCGCTACGATGCGCATCGTGACCGTCATTCGCGCGTGCTGGATGCCACCCCTCTTGCGATCGATGACCGTGCTTCTTTGGCGGCTGGGCTGTCTCAGATGATATCCGGCGGCCTGATTGCCCAGACTTGCGGCGTGGTGTATAGCCGTTCGCTGTTCGAAGCGTGTCTGTCGCGCGGTTGCGCTTTTCGCTCGATTGGGTTTATGACATGCGCTCTTTCGCAGGCGCAGCGCGTATCAGGGTGCGGCGACGCCTGCTTCCATGTGGTGGCGCCAAAGCTTACGGATGCCTTTGATCCCACACTGTTTGCCAAGCTTACCGATGACGCTCAGGCGCTCGACGAGCTTGCCGAATCGCTTGCGGAGGCGGGCGACAACGGCCAGCTCGAGTTGGCTTGCCAGAGGTTCTACTTCGTCGCCTTGGTCGGCTGCATCGAGAATTTGTGCTTGAGCCCGCATGGGGTGTCGTCAATTGAGCGCTCAGCTCGTATGCGTGATATGCTCGATGCACCTCGAACCCGTCAGATGGTTGCGGCGCTCAAGGACAACCATCGCGGACTCGGCCTGTTGTTTGGACCGATTGCCAACGCCAAGCCCTCGCGCTGCGTGATGTATACGCATCTGGCCGCTTTTTTTAACCGGACGGGAGCAAAAACGGCCTAGTGCTGCTCCGTACGAAACAAATTTGCATAGAATTGTTTCGAAATGCGTTCTTATACACAAAAGACCTCAAATAGCGCTAAACTATTCAGTCACTGAATGATTGTCTCCGCCATCTATGGAGTGAGGTTTTGCATGGCTAAAAAACGCAACGGGCGCCAGGATGCCATCAGAGATATCGTGCGCAACAAGGACGTGCGTACGCAGCGAGTGCTGGTGGATGAGCTCCGCGCTATGGGATTCGATTGCACGCAGGCGACTGTTTCGCGCGATATCGCAGATATGGGGCTGCGCAAGCTCCCCGAGGGTATCTATGTCCTGGCCGAGGACTTGCACCTGCAGCGCATGGTGTCCGAGCTGGTGACGGGCGTTCTGCGTACCGACAATCTGGTTATGATCAAGGCTCAGCCCGGTACCGCTTCGGGCATTGCCGCCGCCGTTGATGCCGCCGAGCTGCCCGATGTACTTGGCTCGCTTGCCGGCAACGACACGATCTTGGTTATCGCCCAGACTGCTGAGGACGGCGAGCGTCTGGAGGCGCTCATCAACAAGCTGAGCAACTCCCGCAAGTAGGGGAGGCACCGCGTGCGGATTGAGCCGTGCGGGCGATTCTAGCGGCCTGTAGGGGGCGTCGGCGATGGTCGACGCCCCCTTTTTCGTTGTTGCCCATAGGGGGTGCTCGCATGGTCCCCGCAGCAAAAAGGCGCCCGAGCAGCCTGTGCTGCTCGGGCGCCTTTGATTGACTATGGCTGGTGCCTACTGACCCGTAGAGGGATCGGGCGTTGGGGTAGGTGTGGGCGTGGGGGAGCCACCCTCGCCGCCTTCGCCACCGCTACCGTCGCCGCCTGTCGAGCCACCGGTCGTGCCGGAGCCACCGGTGCTTTCGCCGCCCGTGGTCTCGGTGGTCGTGGTGGTCGTCGTCGTAGTGGTCGTGGTGGTCTCTTCCTCGTCCTTTTCGTCCTCGTCCTTGGACTCTTCCTTCTTGGTGTTGCTGGTGCCGTAGAACTTCCAGACGTTGTTGTTCTTATACGTGGGAGTTGTGCCGGTCGGGAACTCCTCGCGCTGGGTGCCGGCCAAGACGGTGTCCATAAACTTTTTAAAGACAGGCAGGTTGGTCTGCGAGCCAAACAGGTCGGCTCCGTACTTTTGGATGGGGATTTCGCCCGCGGAGTAGCCGGTCCACAGCGCGCACGCCAGCTGCGGGGTATAGCCGCAGAACCACAGGTTGGTGTTGTCGTCGGTGGTGCCGGTCTTGCCCGCATACGGCTGGCTGACGCTCAGAGCGCCGTCGACGCCCGTTCCGCTGCCCTGCATAACGCCGGTCAGGACGTCGGTCACTGCCGCAGCCTCGCCCGTGGAGAGCACCTGCTTGGGGTTGTCGGTGTGCTGGTAGAGCACCGAGCCGGTGCGCGAATCGATCTCGGTAATGGCGATCGGCTGACGATAGTAGCCGCCGTTGGCAAACGTGCCGTAGGCAGAGGCCATCTCGAGCGGCGAAATCGAACCGGGGCCGAGCGTCATGACGGGGACGTCCTCGATGTTTCCGCCGGAGGTGTCGATGCCAAGCTTTTTGACGAGCGAGAGGATCTTGTCGTTGCCGATGGCGTCGGCAACCTGGATGTAGGCGGTGTTGGACGATACGGCCGTTGCCTGCTTGAGCGAGATGTTGCCATAGCTCGTGTTGGCGTAGTTTTGCACCTTGGTTGTGGTGCCCTTTACCGTGAGCGGCGAGTTGCAGTTGAGGGTGATGTTGGGGTTCATGCCGTTTTGAATGGCCGTCGCCAGCGTAAAGGCCTTAAACGTGGAGCCCACGGGACGCTTGGCCGTGGCGTGGTTGACGTGGTTCTCGTCGGCGTTGTAGTCGTAGCCGCCCACCATGCACTTAATGTAGCCGGTCTTGGGGTCGACAACGACCATACCCATATCCAAGCCGTCGAGCGAAAGCGAATCGAGCTGGGCACGGACGGCGTCCTCTGCCACCTGCTGCATCGTGGGGTCGATGGTGGTCTTGACGGTCAGGCCGCCCTTAAAGAGAACATCGGTGGAGAACTCCTGCTCCAGCAGCTTCTTAACATAGGACACAAAGTAAGGCTGAGAGTACACATCGACGCCGCTGCCCGAAATCTCGGTCACGTTGAGGGTGATGGGCTCGGCCTGAGCGGCATCGTGCTCCTCTTGGGTGATATGGCCCAGGCGCAGCATGTTGTCGAGGACCTTGTTGCGGCGGGAGAGCGCCAGGTCGGGGTTGACCGTGGGGTCGTACTGCGACGGCGAGTTAGGAAGACCGATGAGCAGCGCGGCCTCGCTCAGGGTGAGGTCGGCGGCGCTCTTGGACAGATAGGTTTCGGCGGCGGCCTCGATACCGTAGGCACCATGGCCGTAATAGATGGTGTTGAGGTACATCATAAGGATCTCGTCCTTGGAGTACATCTCCTCCATCTTGATGGCGATATAGGCCTCACGCACCTTACGCTCGATGGTCGAATCGAACTGCTCCTCCTGCAGGATGGTGTTGCGCACCAGCTGCTGGGTGATGGTCGATGCGCCCTCGTGGCCACCGGAGGCGGTCGCCACGGCGGCACGCGCGATGCCCCACAGGTCGATACCGCCGTGCTCGTAGAAGCGCTCGTCCTCAACGTCGACGGTGCCCTGCAGCACGTAGGGGGAAACCTGGTCCTTGGTGACGGACTTGCGGTTTTGCGTGTAGAAGCTCGCGATCTTGTTGCCGTTGCAATCGACGATTTCGGTGGGCTCGCTTACCAGATAGGCATTGGCGTCGGTGTAGTCGGGCAGATCGGACAGCCAGCGGTTGACGTTACCGACCATGCCGATGCCAAACGCCACGCCCGCGATAAGCAAAAAGCCCAAAAACGAGAGCAGGATCATGGGCAGGGCATGCGTCTTGGAACGACTGCGTCCCTGTCGTTGGCGAGGACCCATATATCGACCTCCAGGTATGTCGTGCCGGGCGGTTTGGTTGGCGCCGCCGGGGCAGGATGGACATAAGTTATTACACGATAAACCAAACCGGGGCGCGCGAGGCCTCGTGTATGCTGGGTAATGGCAATTTTCAGAGTGACTGCATACCTTGGTAAGGAGTTTGCCGATGGCGATTCGGACGACGGGGCCGAACGGAGAATATGGGGAGAGGCCGAGGGCTGCCGGGATGGCGCTGCCCGAGCTGCTGGCGCCCGCGGGCGGGCTCGATCAGATGCTCGCGGCTATTGCGGCGGGCGCCGATGCCGTCTATGCGGGACTGGGTGGCTTTAACGCCCGCGTGAGCGCGCACGGCTTTACCGATGACGAGTTCGTCCGCGGTTGTGCCGTGGCCCATGCGCATGGCGTGCGCGTGTATGTGACGCTCAATGTGTTTGTGTTCGATGACGAGTTGCTCGATGCGGTGGAGCTGGGAGCCCATGCGCTGGAGCTGGGTGCCGACGCCCTGATCGTGGCCGACACCGGATTGGCCTGCGCGCTGCGTGCGGCGATCCCCGGGGTCGAGATTCACCTGTCCACGCAGGCGGGCGTCCATAGCGAAGGCGCCGTTCGATTGGTTGCCGACGAGCTGGGCGTCGAGCGCGTGACGACCGCCCGCGAGCTGACGGTCGATGAGATTGCCTCGCTGTGCGCTACCGGCGTGCCCATCGAGGTGTTCTGCCACGGCGCGATTTGCATTGGCTATTCGGGTGCTTGTGAGTTCTCTGCCCTGCGGCGCGGACGCTCGGCGATGCGTGGCGACTGTACCCAGCCCTGCCGCCTGGCGTATGACCTGGTGGACGAGGCGGGGCAGAGCGTCGTTTCCGCTGAGGGCGACCGCCTGCTGTGCCCGCGTGACTATTTGGGCATCGCTCATCTGCCTGAGTTTGTTGGGGCCGGGGTGGCGTCGCTCAAGATCGAAGGGCGCATGAAAAACCCCGACTATGTGTTCAACGTGGTGCGGGTGTGGCGCCGTGCGCTCGATATGGTGCGCGACGGCGTGTGGAATGCCGGTGCCGTGGCCGCACTCGAGCGCGAGCTGGGCAGGTCGTTCAACCGCGGGTTTACCGATGCGTATCTGCGGGGACACTCGGGTGCCGAGCTCATGAGCTTTGAGCGCGCGATCAACCAGGGCGTGCACGTGGGCCGTTTGGTCGCCGTGGGGCACGAAGAGGTGACGGTTGAGCTCGATGCCGCCGTGTCCGCGGGCGACACGCTCGAAATTCGGTTCTATCCGGGAGCCGACGCTCGTCCCGATGTGCCCAAGCGCTGGCCACAGGTGCCCTGCCCGGTGGATGCCGCGGCGGGGGAGCGCGTCGTGGTCCACTGCAAGCGTAAGGTCGATGCGGGCTGCGAGGTGTATCTGATTCGCAGCGCCGGTGTGTTGGAGCAGACGGCGACGGTGCTGGAGCGCATGCGTGCCGAGGCCGATACGGTCGTGCCTGTTGCGCGGGCGATCGGGGCGCTGCCCTTCGAGCGTGCTATGGCTGTTGGCGACGTGCCGGCGGGGCTGGCGGAGTCGGTGGGCCAGGGTGCTTTTGCACGCATGTTCTTTGCCTGGGAGCTGATGGACGCCGACCCGTGTGAGGAGCTCGACCTGTCCGATGCGACCATGGTGCTCGATGAGGTCTGTCGCGCGGGTGATGCCGAACGGACTCGGTCGCTTATGCAGCGTGCCGGGCGCGTGGTCTGCCGCAATTTGGGACAGGTTGCGATGGCGCGTGAGTTGGGCGTGGCGTTTGACATCGCGGCGCCGATGTTTTGCGCCAACCGGGCCACGCTTGCCTGGTTGCGAGGGTTGGGAGCTGGCCGTGTGCATGTGCCTGCCGAGCTTGTCGCCAACGACGCGGAGCGCGTTGCCGGGCTTGCCGCCTGTCCCGGTATCTTGGGGCCTGTCGACGCCGACCATCCCGAGCTCATGGTGTGCGAGCACTGCCTGCTGACCGCCGAGGGACCTTGTGCCACCGATGCGACGGGGCGGGCCCATTGCCGGGACTGCGCTCGTCGCCAGCAGGCACGCTTTTTGGTCGAGCGCGACGGTACGCGTCTGCCGGTCGCTGTCGACGCATGCGGCAGGACGAGGATTTTCCTGTCGTAGGTGCCGCGTCGCGTCAGTTTGTTATCATATGAGAGTTTATGGACTTCCAGCACCGCCGTTCTCGGCGAGGGTGCTATAGCAAAAGGAGGATACCCAATGCTGTCTGTCGACGAGCAAATGCGTATCATCACCTCGGGCGCCGCAAAAATCGTCCCCGAGGCCGACCTTCGCAAGAAGCTTGAGAAGGGCGAGCCCCTCAACATCAAGCTCGGCGTCGATCCCACCAGCCCCGATCTGCACCTGGGCCATGCCGTGCCCCTGCGCAAGATGCGTCAGTTCCAGGACCTGGGCCACAACGTCACCCTCATCATCGGTAACGGCACCGCGCTGATCGGCGATCCTTCGGGCAAGAATTCCACCCGCCCGCAGCTTTCGCAGGAGCAGATTGAGGCCAACGCCGAGACCTACGTGAGCCAGGCTATGAAGATCCTGGATCCCGAGAAGACCACCATCGTGCACAACGGCGACTGGATCCTGTCGATGGATCTGGCTGGCCTGCTGCAGGTGTGCTCTAAGTTCACCGTCGCCCGCATCCTTGAGCGCGACGACTTTACCAAGCGTTACCAGTCCCAGACGCCGATCGCCCTGCACGAGTTCCTGTACCCCGTGATGCAGGCCTTCGACTCCGTTCAGATCAAGGCCGACGTCGAGATGGGCGGTACCGACCAGCTCTTCAACCTGCTCGCCGGTCGCGAGCTCATGGAGAAGATGGGCATGGAGCCGCAGATCGCGCTCACCATGCCGCTGCTCGAGGGTACCGACGGCGTGCGCAAGATGTCCAAGTCCTACGGCAACTACATCGGCCTGACCGATGCTCCCAAGGATATGTTCGGCAAGACCATGTCCATCCCCGACGAGATGATCGGCAAGTACTACCGTCTGGCGAGTTCGCTCACCCCGGCCGAGGTCGATAAGATCGACGCCGCTCTGGCCGATGGTTCCGCCGACCCCTACGAGCTCAAGCGCGCTCTGGGCCGCGACCTGTGCGACACCTACCATGGTGCCGGCGCCGGCGACGAGGCTCAGGCCGAGTTCGACCGCGTGTTCAAGGAGGGCCAGCTTGCCGACTTCCCCGAGAAGCACGTTGAGCTGACCGTTAACGACGAGGGCCAGATCTACCTCGCCGGTCTGCTCAAGGACCTGGGTCTTTCGGCCAGCGCCGGCCAGGCCCGTCGCGATATCGACGGCGGCGGCGTCAAGATCAACGGCAAGGCCGTGGCTCCCAAGAGCTATAACATCGATCCCAGCGCCCTCAAGCTGGGCGACACCCTCTCCGTAGGCAAGCGCAAGGGCTTCAAGTTGGTCTAACGAGTGGGTTAACCTCACAAGTGTAAAAAGGCCGCAGCTGGATTTGGCTGCGGCCTTTTAAGTTGCGGTGAAATAGTTCCTAAAAACGCGGCCTAGGCCTTCAAACAGGGACTATTCCACCGCAACTTTTTTGGTGCCTTGGTCGGCATTTGGGGACGTTCCTTTTGTGCCGGCACCTGGGGACACTCCTTGTCAATGGTTTGGTGCAATGGGGTCAGGTTACTTTGCGCCAGGTTGACGGTGCCGTTAAGCGGAAGGGGTGTTAGCGGGGCTTCCTTTTGGGCATACAATGGCTATTGGCTTGCTGCGGTGAAGGTTTGTCCGCTCCGCAGTTATTTCAAACGTTAAAGGAGTATGTATGTCCGTTGAGGTCATGAGGTCTGTGATCGAGGCCGCCGAGGGTCGTGTGCCCGTCGACACGCTGTTTACCAATGCGCAGATTGTCGACGTGTATGGCCAGCGCGTGGCGCCCGGTAGCGTTGCCGTCAAGGACGGTGTAATCGTCGGCGTGCTCTACGACGGTCGCGACGATGCCGCTGGCACCTACGAGGCTGCCGAGGTTATCGGCTGCCAGGGTCGCTATCTCGCCCCCGGCTTTATCGATGGGCACCTGCATATTGAGTCCTCGAACATCCGCCCTGCCGAGTATGCGCGCATGGCGGCGACGCGCGGCACCACCACCGCCATTGCCGACAGCCACGAGATTGCCAACGTCTCCGGTTTGGACGGCTTGCGCTTTATGATCGAGGATGGTCGCCGCGCGCCCATTTCCATCAAGTACATGATGCCCTCGTGCGTGCCCGCGCTGCCCGATGAGCAGGCAGGCGCCGTCATTACCGCCGCCGACATGCAGGCGTTTTTTGCCGAGCATCCGGTCGATGTCTTTGGCCTGGGCGAGATGATGAACCTGCCGGGCGTCTTTATGGCCGACCCCGAGACCTGCGCCCGTATCGACGCTGCCAACCAGACGCCGTCCAAGCAGGTCGACGGCCATGCGCCGCTCGTTGCCGGCAAGGACCTCAACGCCTATGCCGCGGCGGGCATTATCGCCGACCACGAGTCGACGATTCCCGAGGAGGCGCTCGACAAGCTGTCGCGCGGCATGTATGTGATGCTGCGCGAGGGCACGTGCAGCCACGACCTGGCCAACCTGTCGCCGATGCTGCTGGAGAATCCCGCCCGCGCCCGTCGCTGCTGCTTTGCGACCGACGACCGCGCTCCCTCCGATGCGCTTTCGACCGGCATGATCGACAATGCCTGCCGCGTGGCTATCGAGGCCGGTATCGACCCCGTGGTCGCCATCTCCATGGCGTCCCTGTCCACGGCCGAGGCGTTTGGCCTGGACCACGGCTGCCGCGATCCGCACGAGCTGCGTGGCGCCATCGCCCCGGGCAAGCGTGCCGACCTGCTGGTGCTCAACGACCTGACGTTTGCTGCGGCTCCGCATCGTGTGTATGCCGCCGGTGCGCTCGTGGCGCAGGACGGCACCTTTGTGGGCGAGGTTGCGCCCGAGACCGCCGAGGTCGCTGCGCTTGCCGACGAGCTGCGTGCTTCCGTTAAGCTGCCGAAGCTTTCGCTCGACGTGTTCGACTATGCCTTTAAACCGGGCGAGGCCGTGATCGACGTCATCCCGGGTATGGCTATCACGGGCATGGCTCGTCCCGAGACTGACGAGGGCTTGCGCCGCATTATGCTGATCGAGCGCCACGGGCGCGGCGTGTCGCTGCAGGCCGAGGGCGCCGATGGTGACGGTCCCGCTGGCCTGGGGCTCGTTGGCAAACATATTGGCCGCGGTTGGGTGCGCGGTTTTACCATCACCGGCGGTGCCATTGCCTCCACGATCGGCCACGACTCGCACAACGTGTGCGTGGTGGGCGACAACGCGGCCGATATGATGGCTGCCGTTGAGGCCGTGGGCCAGGGCGGCCACGTGCTGGTGCGCAACGGCGAGGTCGTGGCGCGCATTCCGCTGGCGCTCGGCGGCCTGATGAGCGATGGGACGGCCGAGGATGTCGCGGCGCAACACGACGACTTTATGGTCAAGGCGCGCGCCATGGGCATTGAACCGCCGCTCGACCCCATCATGGGCATCATCTTCCTGCCCCTGCCGGTGATCCCGACGCTCCGCATCCGCCCCGAGGGCATGTTCGACGTCACCACCTTCACCTACGCCGACTAGTCATTGGGGACGTTCTTAAACGACTAGTCGTTGGGGACACTCTTTGACAAGTCCCTCAGCGCTGCAAGTGCGCACGGCATCGAGGGGGAATGTGAAGCGCCCGCCAGGCCCTTGTAATGGTTTTGCCTGAGCGGTCTGCTTGAGCTCCTTTTGGGTACGGTGGAGTTGGATTTATGTCTGATTCCATCAAGCCCGAAAGGAGCTTTTCTATGATTAAACTGATCGCATCCGATATGGACGGCACGCTGCTCGATGAGAATAGCCAGGTGCCGCCCGAGACCTACGAGCTTATCGTGGCCCTGCGTGAGCGCGGCGTGCATTTTGCCGCGTCATCGGGGCGCCGCTATGACCGTCTGTGCGAGTTCTTTGCGCCTGTGGTCGACAAAATGGACTTTGTCGCGGCGAATGGCGCGCAGGTCTATGCAGACGGTGTCGAGGTCGACCGCGAGGTCTATTCGCATCTCGCCATCCGCAAGCTCGCGCGCACGGTCAAGATGTTTCCCAACATGCATCTGGCGCTTTTCGATCGCACCAAGTCCTTCTTGCTCGACGACGAGGACAAGTTTGTCCGCGAGATCGACAAGGACCTGCCCAATGCCGAACGCATTTGGGGTCTGCCCGATCCACACGTGAATATCATCAAGGCATCGATTATCTGCGATGACGGCAATGTGATGGACAACGCCTACGTGCTGCAGCGCGAGCTGGGCGACCTGTTCTCCTTCGCGCCTTCGGGCAATGCGTGGATCGATGCCATGCAGCCCGGCGTGTCGAAGGCGTCGGGAATCGAGCAACTCATGGAGCACTATGGTGTTGAGCGCGACGAGGTCATGGCGTTTGGCGACTCGATGAACGACTACGAGATCATTCGCTTTGTCGGCACGGGCTGCGCGATGGAAAACGCGCGCCCCGCGCTCAAAGCGGTCGCCGACCGTGTCGTGGGTTGCAACCGCGATCACGCCGTCCAGCAAGAACTCCGCCACGTGCTGGAGAGCCTCGCCTAATCCGGCAGTTAGGGACGTTCCTTTTCTGCCGGCAGTTGGGGACACTCCTTGCGGTTTTTCGCGAAGAGTGTCCCTAACGACTAGTCATTCAAGAACGTCCCCAACGACTAGTCGTTTAAGAACGTCCCCGATGACTAGGCTAGGGCGGACATGATGGTGCGGGCGACGCCGTCGTGGTCGTTGTCGAACTCGGTGATGGCGGCGGCTGCCTCTCGGTCCTCGGGCTCGCCGTTGATCATAGCCATGCCGTGGCCTGCGGCCTGTAGCATGGGGATGTCGTTGATGTTGTCGCCGAAGGCCCAGACATCTGCCAGGGACTCGCCCAGATGCTCACACAGCCACGTCAGAGCCGTTCCCTTGGTGGCGCCCTCGCCCATGACCTCGATATTCATTTCGTACGAACGCGTGACCTCGATGCCGTTGAGCGTGCCGAGCGCCGCCGCGATGGCGTCGCGGTCGGCGGGGTCATGCCAGTACATGGCGATGCGCTCAAGCGTCTCGACCTCGTCGATCTTGCTGTCGACGTCCACGTCGATGGGCGTGCGCGTACGCCTGAGAGATCCGGCAATATGCGGATCGCCGCCGCAGAACTCGTCCAGGCGCTCGTAGAGCGAGCGGGGGAGGAAGCACTGGCCGTCGGCGAAAATGTCGAAGGTGACGTCATGGCCGGCGGCAATGCTGTGGATGCAGTGGGCGATGCCACGGTCGAGCGGACGGCTCAGAATGCACGTGGCGCGCGAGGCGTCGGTGGGCGCATCCTCGTCGAGCTGCCAGACGCTGGCGCCGTTGGCGCAGACCGCGTAATGCACGGCGGGGTGGGCGAGAATGGGCTCAAAGACGCCCGACAGCGGACGGCCCGTGCAGGGCACAAACTCAATGCCGCGACGTGCGAGCTCGTCGAGCATCGCCCAAGTGGCGTCGCTCATCTGCTTGTCGCTCGTCAGCAGCGTTCCATCCATATCGGAAAACACGATCATCTGATGTGGTCCTTTCCAAGAGACATAAAAAGCGTGGCCGAGGGCTTGGGACCCTGGCCACGCTCTGGATCTATAACGGTCCGCGTCCTAGCGGTCGGCGAGCGGCTTGTACTCCAGCGGCTCGATCACCGGTCGATACGCCGGGCGGATGATGCGGTGCGCGCAGAAGAGCTCTTCCATGCGGTGCGCCGACCAGCCGGCCATGCGGGCGACGGCGAACAGCGGCGTAAAGAGCGTCTCGGGCACGCCGAGCATCTTGTAGATAAAGCCCGTGTACAGGTCGATGTTGGCGCAGATGGGCTTGGTCATGCCGTGGTCGCGCATTACCTGCGGGGCCAGGCGCTCGATGCGCTCGATGAGTGCGAATTCCTCGCCCAGATCCTTTTTGGCCGCCAGCGAGCGCGCGTAATGACGGCAGACCTCGGCGCGCGGGTCACTTAGCGTGTAGACAGCGTGGCCCATGCCGTAGATGAGGCCCGTGCCGTCGAAGGCCTGCTTATCGAGGATCTTGCCCAGGTACGCTGCGACCTCGTCCTCGTTTTCCCAGTTGGAAACATGCGCGCGAATGTCCTCGTGCATGGACACGACCTTGGCATTGGCACCGCCGTGGCGCGGGCCCTTGAGCGAGCCGATAGCCGCGGCGTAGGCGGAGTACGGGTCGGTGGCCGAAGAGGACAGTACGCGGCAGGCGAAGGTGGAGTTGTTGCCGCCGCCGTGCTCGGCATGCAGCATGAGCATAACGTCGAGCAGCATCGCCTCATCGCGGGTAAACGCCATGCCGCCGCGCAGGACCTGTAGGATGGTCTCGGCGGTGGAAAGGCCGGGCGTGGGGTGCGGCACGTGAACCTCGGAGCCGCGAAGCTTGGCGACCGAGGCCATGTGTGCGAAGGCGGCGATGCGCGGGAGACGTGCGAGCATGGAAATGGCGACGTCGATCTCGTGCTCGGGCGTGATCACGTCCGGTTCGGCATCGAAGGCGTAGAGCAACAGTACGGCGCGCTGGAGCACATTCATGATGCTCGACGACACCGTGGTCATGGGGAACTCTTTGACGTACTCATCGCTCAGGTGCCTAAAGGCGCCCAGGCGCTCGCAAAAGCCGTCGAGCTCATCCTTGTTGGGCAGCGAACCCGTGATAAGCAGATAGGCGACTTCCTCGTAGCCGTAGCGATTCTCGGCCTGGGCATTGTTGACCAGATCCTCGATGCTGTAGCCGCGAAGCGTGAGCTTGCCCTGATCGGGTACGACCTTGCCGTCGACCTTGTTATAACCGTGTACGTCCGAGATGCGGGTAAGGCCCGCGACCACGCCCGAGCCGTCGGCATTGCGCAGGCCGCGCTTGACGTTATGCTCGACAAACAGGCCCTCGTCATACGGATCGGTCGGCAAGCCGTAGTAGAGGTTTTCGCTTTCGGGCGAAATTTGGCGGCTCGCTTCGTAGTCCAGAACCAGGCGGCTCAGGTGGTCGTCGAAGCGGTAATAGATTTTCTTGGCGTCGTAAGCCATGCGCGCTCCTCTCCGGGCCGCGTCGGGACGGCGCGCTTGGGCGCAGACGCGCCAGCCTGTCCCCGGGCGACCTGTTCGCTACAGGCGGTACATAAAGTTAAAGACATCCTCGCGCTGGATGGACACGTTGACGCCCGAAAGCTCGCCGGCCTCGGCAAGCGCCTTCTGCAGCTCGGCGAAGTCGAGCTTGGACTCGGCGGTATCGGCCAGCATGGTCATGGTGAAGATGTCCTCGATAATGGACTGCGTGATGTCGCGGATGTCGACGTTGGCCTCGCCTAGGACACGGGTGACGCCGGCGACGATGCCGGGGCGGTTCTTGCCAAGGACGGTGATGACGATACGGGAGGACGAGATCTCGGCCATGGGAAACCCTTTCGCGTGATTGCGGCGCGCGGGGCGCTCCGCTACGGTACAGTGTTCATCATTGTACCTGTCTGGTGCCAAAAGGGGCGTGCTTACTGCGGCGTTACATGCCTGCAACATGAGCGTAAGGGGGAAGGCCGTACGGGGAAGAGCCGTCTGGCGCGTGTCCGGCTCGTGTTGGGTTGATTTCCGATCTCAGCCGAACACATTGAGCGGACAGGCCGTTCCCGCAGTCAGCCGAACGCCTCCGACGGCTGATTCCGAACTGGAAGCGGAGGGCATCCCCGCCCTTCGGTAGGGGATACCGCTCCGCGGCGCATGCCGCGGGCGGCGCCCCTATCGGACCACCGTGACCTCAGTTGGGATGGGCCCAGCACTGCCGCGTACTCGGTGAGCTAGAGCCAACTGTTCGTCTTCACGTCGCGTATGGCGATATTTCGGTCGTCCGGCTCGGTGATGCCGTAGCCGAACGCCTGGAGCGTCTCGATGGACTCCTGGATCCTCTGTTGGAACATGGGACCCGGATCGACCCTCGGCCCGAGGTGCCCGCGCCAAAGGCACGGCGTGGCGCGCAGCATGTTATGGATTTTGGAGATGGGCTCGATGTCGGCGTAGACGTTGAGCGTCGCCATGGCGTCCTTGTGGCCGAGGATCGATTGGAGCGCCTTGATATCGCCGCCCTGGCGGATCCACTGCGTTGCGAACGTGTGGCGAAGGCCGTGGAACGTGATCAGCTCGTCGTTGGTGCCCATGAGGCCGTTGGTCTCCGAGAACGTCTTGAACGCCCTGCGGATATAGCTTGTCGTCGCGAAGGTCGCGCCCGGCTCCGACAGGATGTAGCAGTCCCCGATCTCGACCGCCCCGGCAAGGCCGCGCGAGCGCAACTTCCCGCGATCGGTCTCGTGAATCTCCTTCAGGAAGGGGAGAAGGCCGACCGGGTCGATGGGAATGGCCCTGGAATCATGGGTCTTGGTGTCCTTGATGAAGGAACCCATCCCCTTCGTGTGCGCCACCGAGTGCCTGGCCGAGATCAGGCCCGTCTCGAAATCCACGCCGCACCACCTAGGGCCGAAGACCTCGCCGATTCGCATCCCCGTGTTCAGGGCGAGCAAGACCGCCCTCTAATCCTCGGCGGACCAATCGAGTCCGAACTCTTTTCTGGCATCCTCTTCGCTCATGACTTCGAGAAGGTCTCCAGGTTGGCAACGAAGGGCGAGGCATAGCTGCTCGAGCGTGTTGAAGCGAATGCCGCGAATATGCCCCTTTTTAATACGGGACAGGTTCACGGGCGTGGTTCCAATCCTTTCGGCAAGTTCGTTCGAGGAAATCTTTCGCTCGGCCATGATCTTGTCGAGGCGAACAATTACGGGCATGGCGTTTCCTTACGCAATCTCGTCGGAGTCGAGGTACAGCTCTCGAGCGTACAGGAAGAGCTGGGAAAGCATGAACAGGACGATGCCGAGAACCAGAGAGGTCCAGTCGAATGATGAAGCGATCTCTTGGGTGCCGACGGTCCCCTCGCCGCCAAACATCGAGACGGAGGCTTCGAGTGAGCCGGCGTAGAGGCTGGTGGCAGCTTGAACAATGAAGAGAATGCCGAGCACCTTCAAGCACGTCGCAGACCCTTTCTTGAAGGGGTCTGCGCTCTTGATCGTCCACACGAGAACGGCGCTGAGGACGGTCGTGGCGATACCGATGACGGCAGGGGCCAATGTCGAGATCGCAAGGGCTGGATATGCTGGGGAGTCTACAATCACAGGGTTGTCGAGCACTTCGATTGCTGGCTTTAAGGAGAACGCCACTTGTGCGATGGCGGTGACGCAAAGGGCCGCAGAGGCTATCGCACATGCGATGCGGAAGGAATGAAGCCGGGGAGTGCGATTGTCGGAACTCATAATAACCTCCGAAGAATTTAAAAAACTCAGGTTACTTTTTAACAGTTTATGTTTAATTGACTTTGCCGGCAAGTAATCACAGCATGCTGCAACCGAAACCCCTCTAGATTGGAGAGGATTATGTTCGGTACTGTTAAGTCGTGTAAGCTCTTGGTTTTCCTCGGCCTCGCTCTTTGTCTGTTGCTGCCGGGAGCCCCCGCTTTTGCGGATACCCCGATGCCTCCTTCCCAGGAGAGCAGCCAGTGTGCCCTCGTTGAGCCCCTCGGGTATACGGACGACGTCGTCGATACCTACTGGAGCTACAGCTGTCCTCGCGGCGTAAGCGGGCACAGCATCTCGATGTTCAACATCTCTTACAAGACGATCTCCTACCGAAATGGCTATCGCCGATCCGCGCATCATAGGGAATCCCGCCTCGCTGCAATGTGCTCCTGTGGTGTTCTTGGCACAACTGATAAATGGCAATTTGTCTATAGCACCTACTAGATGCGAGGAGGGGCCGAGCATTTTGTTCGGCCCCTCTGTTCCGACTGGATGAGGTTAAGGTTGGCGATGAATATGCTCAAAATCTCGAAGGCAATCTTTAGGTCGCTCCTCTCCTCCAGGTCACTCTGTGTTGCCGTTGTTGCGTTGATGGTTCTTTGTGCTTTGCCCGTCTTCAGGAGCGCGGCTGGCATCGACGGACGGGTTGAATACCTCGAGTCGGGAATAACCCGTGTTGAGCAGGAATTGTCAGCATCCTATGCGGATGCGCTTGTGAATGCGGGGGAGGAGGGCGTCTATACCTCTTCATCAAGCATGCCCGCGCTTCTGTACCCTCTTGCCGCGGGGCGTCTTGTCTTGGCGCCGCTCTCTCCTCTGCTTCCGTTTCTGCAGGTATCGGATGGAGCGTACTCCTTTTATGACGGATCGAAGGAGTACTTGCTATGGGCCGCAACGGCCGTTGCCGTCTCGTTCCTTGCCGCGCGTCTTAACAAACGTGAAAAACTCATCATCCAGGCACCGATGGGTGAGCTGGGCAGGCTTGTTGCATCGAGCGTATGGGCGAGTGTTTTTGCGATGCTTGCCGTCTTCGCCGTCAATCTTCCAGGGATAATCGCCGCACTTGTGAAGAATGGCCCGGGCTCGCTGTTCTATCCGATAGGCTACGTTCAATATGCGACTCCGGTTATCAAACCGGCTTGGCTGGTGTTCGCACAGACGGCCATCTTGCAATTCTTGGTGGCGGCGTTCATCTCGCTCGTCGTTCACCTTGCCGTGAAGATTGCCAATAACCCTACGCTTGGAATCGTGTTCGTATGTGCCCTGATGGGGGCGACGATGGTTCCCGGGTATTACGGAAGATCCATCGCTTTACGTGAGTTCGCCCTGTTGAATCCCCTTACGTATGCGAACACTGAGTTGACCGTCGGCACCTATAGCCCGTACCCGACAACGCAGATAGTGAATCTGCCTGGACTTTGCTTCGAGCGTGGCGCGATTACCCTCGTATGCGCAATCGGGATCGAGGTGCTGGCAATTAGCCTGCTTTGCGTTGCTGGAAAGAGCGGCTGCGCGCGCCCGATGTCCCCGATTTGTCTTGAGAGAGGTTCCTTCACCGCATCGAGAACGACAGCCCGTTCGAGCGCTTGTGCCTCCGCCGTTGCATACGTAAGAACGATGGGGAAGCTGCTCCTGCATTCTCCTGCCCTCGCCGTATGCGCGATTGCAATGTCGACGGCGATGCTGGCCCCGGCTCTGGTCGAGGTGTTTCCTGACGCTGGTGACGTTTCCGCTGTTCGGTATAGGGATGGGGAGCTCCGTTCAATAGATCGGTATCTAGAGCAGGACGCTGCGAATATGGACGTCGAGGGCAAAGCGGCCCTGGAAGGCATGCGAGATGCTCTTTCGGGTTTCGTGTACGCGCCCACGCCTGCGGAGGGGTTTCGAAGCCTTGCGACGTACGAGCGCGCTCGAGGCGAGCTGGGCGCGGCAGATGCGACCCTCCTGCAATCGATCGGAATCGAGCCGGAGACTCCTTCTCGTGCGGAGGCGCGCGCCCTTCTGCTCGAGTCGATCGCGAGCTTGCCGGACCCCAAGGTTTACGAGTTAAGTACGAAGATGCCCCCATTAATCCTCCTTTCCTATCTCCAGGCAGCGCTTCCTTCCTTGTTTTGGCTGTTGCCCGTGGTTGTCACATCGCTTGCGTGCACCTACCTGCGGTGCCGTTCCCTTCTGGTTTTCCAAGTCCCCGCAACAGCGCATGTGCGTTTTCTGACGGCTGTTGCGCTGTCTCTCCTGCTTGGCTTGGCGCTGCTTTTGGTGTCGATGGTTCCCGCTGCGGTTGTGTCCTTGATTAAGAACGGTGCGGGTGGATCGGAGTATCCCGTCGCTCTCATTCGGGCGGGAGCTTCGACAACGTCCATGGTGGGGGAGGCGGTGTTGTGCAGTATTCCGTTGCTGGTCATGGCATACGGCGTGATTTCCGTCGTCGCTGCGTTGACAGCAGCGATTAGCCGCAACCCCGTTGTCACCGGAGTGGTTTGCGCGGTTCTCCTGGTGTTGGGTTCGTTGAGCGCTCATGTTGAAAGCGCGGGCATGGGCGTCGCGCTGCTGGCTCCATTCGCCTCGTTTGATCCCGCTTCCCAGGTGGGGACGATTGGGTTCCTTGGGCGAGGGACGAACGCGATGCCTTTTGGAGAGGTCGTCGGCGCATCGGGCGCTCTGCTGGTGGTTTTGGGCGCCGTATCTCCGTTGATGGTGCGCCTGAGTGTTCCAAAGATCGAAAGGGGATGATCTCGATGATTGGCCTTCAAACGCTGACGATCTCTTATGGAAAGAAGGTGCTCGTAGATTCGGTGGACGCTGAGTTTGCCCCGGGTACGGTCTACGGTCTCGTCGCTCCGAACGGGCATGGAAAGACGACGTTGCTGCGTGCGATGGCAGGTTTGCCGGGTCCTCGCGTGGACGGGAGCATCGTTCTGGATGAGGTGCAGGGTACGGGTGCGAGAGAGGTCCGTTCTATGATCTTCTATGCACCTGGTGAGGGGACGCTGCTGTATCCCGGATTGCGTGCGGAAGATCACCTCAAGATGGTTTGCGATATGTGGCCGCATGCTCGCGATATCGAAGAGATGGTGGAACAAACGCAGATAGGCGAGTTCGCGAAGATGAGGATCCGCACTCTGAGCCAGGGCATGAAGCAGCAGCTTACCCTGGCGATTGCGTATGCGACGGGTGCGCGGTACCTTCTATTAGATGAGCCCATGAACGCGCTCGACCCCAGCAGGGTGGACTTGCATTCCGAGATTTTCAGGAAGCTGGCCGATTCTGGTACGTGCATCATCATGTCATCCCACATCTTGGATTCGGTCGATAGGCTGTGCGATGAGATTCTGTTTTTGAAGGATGGGAGGCTCATTAGAAGCATTCCGCAAGATGATGCTGCGCCGAAGTCTCCTGGATCCCATTTCGCAAAGCCTGCCGGACGCGCCGAGGGTGCGCTGAGCACGTATCGGCGACTCTACGAAAAGGGCGGGTAGAAATGCAAGTTAAAAATCTATGTGGTCAATATGATACCGTTGAACCCGCATATCGATACCGCTCAGCCATTCGCCTCGCCCCCGTCGCACGTATCTTCATTCGGTCTGTCATTATTAATCTAACGATGCTTTGAGGAATGTAGGTGCTTCTAAATGTACTGTCGACTTCTTCTCAAACTAATCCTAAGAGACAGGGCCGTATGGATTTGTACGCTCGTTCTCGCTGCAGCCTTCTCCGTCCCCATTGCGTTCAATTCACCCATCTACGGGCCCTTCTTTATGAAGCAGGGCATGCAGGGCTTTGTCGACGCATTCAATACGCGCGCACCCCAGGCCAGCGGCACAGACCTATCTCCAGAGCAGCAAGTTGACGCGGAGCTTGCAAGATACGCGAACGCCGCCCTCGCCGCTCAAACCGACGCCGCCTTTCTCGATTCTGCCGAGAGCTACTACGCGCTCATGGACGAAGGCTTCCAATCCGGGTCCATCGTGGGAGACCGAGAGACCAATGACGCAGACCTCGCGTATTGCCGTGCCCTGAGCAGCTCCGGCATCACGGATATCCCGGCCTCCGCAAACGACCTGCCGTTCCTTTCCTTCCTGCCTTACGCCATTGCCACGGCGCCGTCTTTCCTTCCCTTCATCCCCTTCCTTCTCTCGTCGAT
>CAKTWW010000034.1 GCA_934630855.1 uncultured Collinsella sp. | reverse complement strand
GATATACGCCGTGATGCGCGACCGGGTGCCCTACCGGGAGTAGTCCCGGCGGTTGACAAAACTATAGGAACACCCAATGGCTACTTCAATTCACGACACACTGTGTCGCGAATTAAGTTGATCTCACTATCGAAGACCAGTAAAGGCCCTTAGTCAGAATCTCGATAGTTTTAAATCGCTCCCCCTTCGGAAGTTCAGCGAACGTTCAAATTCCAAGCTGCAAAGCAAAGAGCTATCGATGCTCATTACCCATCGAAAAGTCCAGTCAAGACAAGTAATTGGCCCGATAAACTGCTTGTATTTTTGTCTACGAAACTGTATACAAAAAGAAAGACCACGAACCAGCGCTCGACATTATGCCAATCGATAGGAGGCACAATGGATGCTAAGCAGCTCGAGAAGATGATGGGATTTGCCCCTGGAGAGCTGGAGAAAGCCGCAGAGGCATACGAGAGGGATGAATGGCCGAAGGGCCACACCATCAAGTTGGGAAGACCGCCAATCTCCGATGAGCCAAGCGTTGTTTTGTCGGCACGTGTAGGCGAATCGGTTCTTGCGGCGTTCGAAGAAAAGGCGAAACATCATGGCCAAACGCGCACGGAACGGCTCAGGGAGCTCATTACGCTCGACGCGATGATTGCTTAGGCCCTACTCCCCTGCCGGAGCCAAACGTGTACGTCAGCATCCAAAATCGTCGTTATTTGACATCTTTGGATGCTGACGTACAGCTTTAAGTAGTCATCGGGGACGCTCTTAAATGACTAGTCGTTAAAGAACGTCCCCGATGACTGGGTGTTCGGCTCAGCTACTCGACGATGAGGGTTCTACCGTCGCGACGGGGCTTTGCGGCGGGATAGGAACCGTCGCAGTAACCGAGCGTTACGAATGCTCGACAGATATAACCCTCTGGCACACCCCAGAATTTGAGCAGCTCCTGGCCTTCTTCCGAAGTAAAGGTTTTCTCGGCGCGGCTGACGATGCAGCTTCCAAGTCCCAGCGCATGGGCCTCGAGCGTCATGTTCTGCGCAATGGCAAACGCATCGGCAACGCTAAACAAAAAACGCTCTTGGCAGAAGATGCAAAGCACCGTCGGCGCATCATAGAAGCCGTTTTTAATTGCCGGGTTGTCGATGACGCTCGGCTGGTCGCGACTCACGTAGTTTCCCACCAGGCCGGTGCGGCTAAAGCCCGCCATGTTCATGCGACCGATGCGTGCGGCAAGCTCAGCGTTGTGCACGGCAACCACCATACTGCGCTGTCCGCCGCCGGCGTTGGCGGCATAAATCCCCGCCTCAAGTACCTTCTCGACATCCTCGCGAGACACCTGCCTGTCCGCGTACTTCCGGATCGAACGCCTCGTTTTGATTAGCTCAAGCGTACCCATGGCAATCCTACTCCTCAATCTCTTTCCAGCACTGGGGATCGGCGTCGTACATGTCACCCGTGTAGCCATAGGTCACCGCGGGGCAGCCGCGGCACCAACCAAAGAGCTCGCACTTGGCGCATTTCTTGAACTTCTTAAAATCGCGTTTGGCTTCCATTTGCGGAGAGAAGAAGAGCTCCTCGAGCGAGTTCTCGGAAACGTTGCCCACCTTGCTCTCCATGCGGCGACATGCATAGACATCGCCCGTAGGCAGCACCGTCATATGGCCCGTACCGCAGTGGCAGCCGTCATAGATCATGCCGGGCTTGGCGTCCTCGGGAATGGTGAACTTACCCTGCTCCCACAAAAGCAGCGTCCACAGGTGGTCCTTGAGCTGGAAGAACGTCTTGCAGCCCGCCGCCTGATGGAACTCCATACGCTCCTGTGCGGCCAGCAGCACATCGCGATACTCCAGCGGTTCCAAATGGAACTCGTCACGTTTTTGGCCCGACGTGGGGCAGTACCGACCAAAGGCGAACACGTCGACCTCGAGGCTTGCCACCAGATCGATGAGCTGCGGCAACTCGGCAGCATTCATGCTCGATACCGTGTTCATGACGGCAACCCAGATACCCGCGCGCTTAAGACAACCGATAGCACGCATGGTCTCGGCAAACGAGCCGGGTTTACGGAAGTAATCGTGCGTTTTCTCGAGTCCGTCGAGCGAGAGCTGGTATTTACGGCAACCCAGCTCTTTCATGCGAGCACAGACCTCGTCGGTCAGATGGAACGGATTGCCCATCACGCACCACATAAAACCGCGCTGGTGCAGGAGCTCGGCAAGGCGCCAAAAATCGGGATGAAGAATGGGGTCGCCGCCCGTAACGTAAAAGTACGGCTGGCGACCGATGCGCTCGCAGAGCGCCTGGGCCTGATCGACGACCTGGACCATCTGCTCCCACGGCATGCGCTTAAAACCGGCGCAGGCACCGTTGGCAAAGATATAGCAATGTTTGCAGCGCTGATCGCATTCATCTGTAATATGCCATTGGAAGGCAAACGCAGGCTTTTGCATCGTGGGACTCCCTTGGTCGATGTTGAAACTGATGGCGGTATTTGGGCTACAGGCGCGCAACGGCGCCGACGGGGCAATTCTCGGCACAGGCACCGCAATGCAGGCAGTGCTCGGGCTCTATGCGATATGAGTCTCCCGGCTCGATGCACTTCTGCGGGCAGTGCTCAAGGCAGGCACCGCAACCGATACACGCATCGGCATCGATGCAGAAGCCCTTGGCGGGCGCAGGTGCCATGCTCTCGTCCAAGGTAAAGACCGCGCGCTCGATGGGATGAACTCCCAGGTTAAAGTAGTCGAGCACTATGTTCTCAACCTTAAAGATGATGTTGATCTCGCGCGTATCACCGGGATAAACGTTGGCAAGATACGGCTGCTCGGCGTAAATCACGTCGCGCCAGTGAACTTGCTCGGAATCCGAGACGGGGGTGGCAACGCCGGACATGCGGATCATCTCGTTAAATCGCGTGTGGACGAGCGTTTGGACACGCCCGTCGGCCATAAGCTGACGGGCCATCTCCTTGCCACGTGCCGTGAGAAAGTAGATAGCACGGGGCTCGTAATGGACGGCGCTTACGCAGCGAATTTGCGGCGCGCCACTCTCGTCCACGGTTGCCAGAGAGAGCGTCCCGGCAAGCTGCATCTTTTTGAGGCAAGTCTGAGCATCCATTGCGAGTCCCTTCCTAGCGATTGCTTACTGAGCGTCGGCAGCGCCGCAAGCGGTGCCGCAGGCAGGAGCAGCAGCCGGATCAGCGGAGCCGCAGGCAGGGGCAGCAGCCGGGTCAGCAGAGCCGCAGGCAGGAGCAGCAGCCGGATCAGCGGAACCGCAGGCAGGAGCAGCAGCCGGGTCAGCAGAGCCGCAGGCAGGAGCAGCAGCTGGGTCAGCAGAGCCGCAGGCAGGGGCGGCCTTGGGGTCGGCGGAGCCGCAAGCGGGCGCAGGATCGGCAGTACCGCAGGAGGCGAAAGCGGCGACGTTCTCGAGATTCTCGGACATGGCATTTCCTTTCAGTCGAGGATGGCCGGGCGAAGCCATCCAGTTTTTGACGCTCTTTGCGTCTATATGCATCATGCAAAAAGCGCGCAACGACCAAAAGAAGGCACCAATCTATTAGCCAGTTACCAAAAGGTAAGTAGTAGCCGCAAACGACAGCGGCTGCGATAATGAAAGCTGTCCACACGATTGAGGTGTCCCCATGCTTACCAAAGAAGAACTGCCTCCCTGCCCTGTTGCCACGTGTTTTCAACTCTTTGGCAACAAGTGGAAGATCTATATCATCCAACAGCTCATAGACCAACCCATGGGCTTCAACGCGCTGCATCGCGCTATCCCCGGCATCAGCCAAAAGGTGCTTTCGTCCAACCTTAAGGAAATGGATGCCGCGGGTCTCATTACGCGCACCGTCATCCCCGAGACACCCATCCGCACCGAATACGCACTCAGCGAGCTGGGCCACAGCCTTATGCCCATCATCGATTCCCTAGTGGAATGGGGCACCGACTATCAGCAACTCGTGCGAAACTCCTAACAGCCACAAACTTTCGCACATTGAGCGCCGTGGGGCATATCGCTCCACGGCGCTTACCTTTTTGTGCCTTCTTTTGAAGAAACGAGTTAGGCCGCACACTACTGTCGAATGAAACCATCTCAATCGAACAGGAGGAAGGTCATGAATCAGGCCGAGTGCCGCGTTTGGCTTATCAAGGCATTGCTCGATGAGCGACCAGACGGGCGCAGCGTTGCTGTACCTGCCGGAGCCAACGAACAACGCGATTTGCTCAGAGCCCTTATGAACGTACGCCCGCCCGAGGCGCTTGCGGCCGAGACGCTCGACATACAAGACACCTACTTGCAGCAACGCCTTCTTGAGCGCGGCGGAGCGACCGATGCCAGCACGCTCCCCTACCGCGATCGCGTTGCCATCTGGCGCGGCGACATTACACTGCTTAAGGCCGACGCTATCGTCAATGCCGCCAACAGCCAAATGCTCGGCTGCTTTGTGCCGGGACATCGCTGCATCGACAACGCCATCCACACCTACGCCGGCATGCAGCTACGTCTGACGTGCGCCAATCTCATGGACGAGCAGGGGCACGAGGAACCAACGGCGCGTGTCAAGGTCACACCGGCGTTCAACCTGCCCAGCAGCTACGTTTTCCACACCGTCGGCCCCATCGTGCCCAGCCATAAGCCTGGCCCGCGCGAGGAATTGCTGCTACGCAGCTGCTACACCAGCTGCCTGGAAGAAGCGACACGCCGAGGACTCGGCACGCTTGCATTCTGCTGCATCTCGACGGGCGTGTTTGGTTATCCGCAAGATGCCGCCGCGCGCGTGGCCATCGATACCGTTCGTCATCATCTAGACCATAACGACCCCAACCTTAAGGTGATCTTCAATGTTTTTCTCGCGTCTGACGAGGCAATCTACCGCAGCCTTCTCCAAACAAATCGATAAGCTCCGAGCTGCACTCGATGCATCTGACGCCGTGGTAATCGGTGCCGGAGCAGGACTCTCGACCGCCGCCGGATACACCTATTCGGGCGAGCGATTCGATGAGCTCTTTGGCGACTTTGCCGCACGCTACGGCTTTGCCGACATGTATTCCGGTGGCTTCTATCCCTATGATTCGCTCGAGGAGTACTGGGCGTTTTGGAGCCGCTACATTATGTGCAACCGATACGATCCCGTACCGACACCGCTCTACGAACAGCTCTTGGGCATAGTGCATGACCGCGACTACTTTGTGCTGACCACGAATGTAGACCATTGTTTCCAGCGAGCGGGCTTTGCCAAGCAGCGACTCTTTTACACGCAGGGAGACTACGGCCTGTTCCAGTGCAGCAAACCCTGCTGCCAGGAGACATGGGACAATGAAGAGCTCGTACGCCATATGGTCGCCGCTCAACAGGACCTGCGCATTCCGTCTGCGCTGGTGCCCCATTGCCCCCACTGTGGTGCGCCACTTACGATGAACCTGCGCGCCGACGATACGTTTGTCCAGGACAAGGGCTGGTACGCTGCCGCCGAGCGCTACCAGGATTTCCTGCGCCGCCACAGCAATATGCGCGTTTTGTTCTTGGAACTTGGCGTAGGCGGCAACACGCCCGTCATCATCAAGTACCCGTTTTGGCAGATGACGGCCAAAAACGAACGCGCCACATACGCGTGCGTCAACCTTGTCGAGGCAGTCGCTCCGGCAGAAATCGCCGATCGCAGCATTCTGATCGACGCCGGCGCCGAGCGCGTAATAGAAGCGCTCGCCGTCCAAGCCGTCAGATAGCGACGGCAATACCGTCTTTAAACATGTACGTCAGCATCCAAAAACGACATTTTTCGACATCTTTGGCTGCTGACGTACACCTTTTGGGTAGTCATTGGGGACGTTCTTAAATGACTAGTCGTTAAAGAACGTCCCCAATGACTAGTTAGCCGTGGAAGCGGGCTGTGGGTGCGAGCGGCTGTTCGCGGAAGACGCGGTCGACGGCGGCGCGGTATTCGTCGACCTTTTTGGTCTTGCGTACGAGCTTGTGAACGGTGGCGGGATCGGCGAAAGCACACTTGGCGTAGAACCACCACTCCTTCATGCGAAAGACTGCGTTGCCGCCAATCTCTTCTGCATAGGCCGCGAACAACGTGTCGTGAAAACGTTGCAGCTCGGCGGTCGTGGCAGCAGGGCCGCCCTTGACCATGCGGGCAAGCGCAGGGTTCGCGAGCAAGCCGCGCCCCAGCATCACATGGCGCGTGCCGGGATAGGCCTCCACCAGCGCATCCATATCCTCAAGATCAAAGATGTCGCCGTTATAGGCCACCGGAAACGGCGCACGCTCCAGCGTCTCACCGTAAAACGCTTTGCGCGGCGATCCCGTGTAACGATCCTTTTGCACACGCGGGTGCACGATCAGCTCCGCCAGCGGCATGCGACAGTAAAGGTCGAGCACACGCTCGTATTCGCTGTCATCCTCGAACCCCAACCTGGTCTTTACCGACACCGGCAGCGGAGAGCGTTCGCACACGTCACTCAAGAACACCTCGAGCTCATCCAAGTTGCGCAGGAAACCCGACCCCTTGCCCTTGGCGACAACCGTCCCCGAGGGACACCCCAAGTTGAGGTTGACCTCGCGATAGCCCATGTCGGCGAGCACCTGCGCCGCCCACACAAACTCGTCCGCATTCTTGGACATAAGCTGGGGGACGACATTGAGTCCCTGGTTGTTGGCCGGGTCGACTTCCTTAAACGCCTTACCACCAAAACGATTGCCCACCCGCGGCGGCGGCAAAAACGGCGTGCAATAGCAGTCGAGCGCACCAAAGCACTCCGCATGCACGCGACGGAACACATGCCCGGTAATTCCCTCCATGGGGGCCAGCGAAAGGATCATCTACTCTTCTCTCATATCAACGAATGCGACCAAGGGACTGCCCCTTTGTCACATTCCATTCAAGCGGTTCAGGAACTCTTCGCAGGCGCGGGGACGCAGGCGATATTTTTTCCACACCAGGTACGACGCGATGGTAAGCGGCGGCTCAAATGGGATAAACCGTAGATCGCCGCTTTCGTCCACTTGTAACAGGCTGCCAATGCCAACGGCACACGCAGCGCCCGAACGCACCAGATGCGATGCGTTGCCGATCAAGTCGAAATGCCCCACGACGTTGAGGTCATCGATGGTAAGGGCACCGTTAGACCATGCCACCAGATCAAGCGCCCGATTCGACGTGCGTGAACTCACCAGCAGCGGCATCTTCGCAACGTCCGCAGGCGTCAGCACGTCCAAGTCGCCCCAGGGACCACTCGCTGCAACGACCATACCGGCTCGATCCGCCTCGGGCATACGGATCCACTCGTATTTCTCGACGTTAACGGGTTCCAGCAGCAAGGCAAAGTCGAGCAGACCACGTTCCAAGCGTTCCTCCACCGCATCGGCATTGCCAGTGTAAAGCTCAATCGTCACGCCGGGATGGTCCCGACGCAGCTCCGCAAAAGTGTCGAGCACCAGCCGCATCGACTGGGTCTCGCCAGCACCAATGCGGATATTGCCCGCAATGCCGAGCTCCCGATCCGCCAGCTCCGATTCGGTCTGCTCCACCAGCGAGACAATCTCCTCGGCACGCTGGCGCAGACGCATCCCGTCGCTCGTAAGCACGCACGACCGGTTAGTGCGCTCAAACAGCTCGACGCCCAGCTCGCGCTCCAGGTCGGCGATCTGGCGCGAGAGTGTGGGCTGCGTCACGTGCAGCACGTTTGCCGCCTCGGTCATGTTTTCCTCGCGCGCCACAGCGAGAAAATAACGCAGCGTTCGCAGCTCCATGTCACGCCTCCAGCCTTGCGGAATTCACCTACAGTTAGTCATTCATATCTCGTATATACAGTCAGTCGATATAAGCAATATACATCATCGGCGCATCAACGTACGCTATAGCCGTCCCCTCAAGAACAAGGAGAGAGCCATGCAGTACACAACCCTTGGATATTCCGGCATCAAAGTCTCCAAACTCTGCCTGGGCGGCATGAGCTTTGGCGAGGCCAGCCCCGACTTCCATCAGTGGACCATCGGGCCCGACGACACTCGCGCCGTCATCAAGCGCGCGCTCGACGCCGGCATCAACTTTATCGACACCGCCAATTGCTACAGCTTCGGCACGAGCGAGGAATATATCGGCGCCGCGCTGCGCGACCTAGGGATTGCACGCGAAGACGTCGTGCTTGCCAGCAAGGTCCACTTCAACGAAGGCGGCCTTTCCGCCACGGCCATCAAGCGAGAGATCGAAGGTTCACTCAAACGCCTCGGTACCGAATACTTGGACCTCTACATCATCCACCGCTTCGATTACGACGTACCCATGGAAGAGACTATGGAAGCGCTCAACGACCTGGTGTGCGAGGGCAAGGTGCGCGCACTCGGCGCCAGCGCCATGTACGCCTACCAGCTGCATAACCTGCAGATTGTCGCACGCGACAACGGCTGGACGCCCTTTACGAGTATGCAATGTCACTACAACCTGCTTTATCGCGAGGATGAGCGCGAGATGATTCCCGTGTGCCGCCAGTACAACATGGCAATCACGCCCTACAGCCCCATGGCGTCGGGACACCTCTGCCGCCCTACCTGGGAGAGCACCAGCACCCGCGGCACCACCGATAAGACCATGGTCAACAAATACGACCACGACCGTGCCATCGACATGCCCATCGTTGAGCGCGTGACCAAGGTTGCCGCCGATCACGGCGCATCGATGTCGCAGGTTGCATTGGCATGGCACTGGGCACGCGGGGTCGAGGCCCCCATCGCGGGCTGTTCCAAACCCGAACGCGTCGACGACGCCGTAGCCGCGCTCGATCTAACGCTCTCCCCCGCCGAGGTCGATTTCCTCGAGAAGCTCTATCAGCCGCATGCACTCGTGGGACCCAAGGGTCGCCCAGGCGAGAAGCCGCTTGCCGGCACCACCAAAGTCAAGACCTCGAGGTAGGACCATGGACGGCAACATCGTCGACAACCTTCGCGACGCCGGCTGCAGCGAGGAGCTTATCGAGCAATATGCCTCTGCCGCCAGCGGCTGCGCGCGCATCTGCTTGCTCAAACAGTATCGTCGCGAATTGCTCGACAGTATTCACGCAGAGCAAAAGAAGCTCGAGTGCCTCGACTACCTCATCTACCAGCTGCGCAGCGTCTCAACCGGGTGCTGCTCACGTACTTCAAAGGAGTAACCAGCATGACCATCAAACAGACCGCAGGCCACGATGCTTTGGGTGAGTTCGCCCCAGAGTTCGCGCATCTCAACGATGACACTCTCTTTGGCGAGGTTTGGAATCGCGAGGACAAGCTGCCGCTCAAACTGCGCAGCATCGTCACCGTGAGCGCCCTCATCGGCAAGGGCATTACCGATAGCTCGCTCAAGTACCACCTGGCAAGCGCGCGCACGAATGGCGTGACGCGCGAGGAGATGGCAGAAATCCTCACGCACATCGCCTTCTACGCCGGCTGGCCCAACGCCTGGGCGGCCTTCAACATGGCCAAAGAAGTGTATGCCGACGACGTGAGCCAAAACGAGTAGCGCCCCGTCATAAAACGTAAACCGCAGCAACGAAAGGATTCCAGATGTCTAATACACTCGTAGCAGTTTTCAGTGCAACGGGCACCACCATGAACGTCGCAAATCGATTGGCGCGCGCAACAGGCAGCGACCTGTTCGCCATTGTGCCCTCCGATCCGTACACGAGCGCCGACCTCAACTGGCGCGACAAGCAGAGCCGCAGCACGCTCGAAGCGGCCGACCCCTCCTGCCGCCCTACCATAGCCTCCAGGGTCGAGCATATCGAAGACTACGACACCATCTTTTTGGGATTCCCCATCTGGTGGTACGTGGCGCCGGCGATTATCAACACGTTCCTTGAGTCTTACGACCTGGCAGGCAAAACAATCGTCTTGTTTGCCACCTCGGGCGGAAGCGGAATGGGCAAGACGGCGTCAGTCCTTAAGGCATGCGCGCAGAATGCAAAGATCGTCGACGGCGGCATTCTCAACAACGCAAGCGATGCCGAGCTCAAGAACTTCGCAGCAAGGTACCTCTAATACGGCGGCAATCAACAAATAGACGAAGGAAACAGCATGGACAACGAAAGCGTAAACGCACCGCTGAGGGCCCATGGCGGGATCTTTGGCCTCGGCGAGCCCAACGACGCCTATGCGCCGTACTTTATCGGCCAGAGCTATCTCAATGCGCTGACCGCCCCGGACGATTACCTGCCCATCCACAACGTCACCTTTGAGCCGGGTTGCCGCAACAACTGGCACATCCATCACGCGAGCAAAGGCGGCGGACAGGTACTGATCTGCGTCGATGGCGAGGGCTGGTACCAGGAAGAGGGTAAGCCCGCGCAGCGCCTGCACCCCGGCGACGTCGTCGAGATTCCCGGCAACGTCAAGCACTGGCACGGCGCCTCCGCCAACAGCTGGTTTAGCCACCTGGCCTTTGAATACCCCGGCGAGAATACAAGCAACGAGTGGCTCGAGCCCGTGGACGACAAGCAGTACGGCGCGCTGGAGGCCTAGGCCCGCGGTCTGTCCAAAAAACGCGGCCACCCGGCACCAGCCGCCCTTCCAGCCGCACTCCGCGCGACGAGGTCTAATACTTTTCCCGAGAAGTGAACGACCTTATTTGGACCCCCGAAGCATTGACATTTTTCGATGCCAAAACCGCAAGATTTGGCTGGCAAAACAGCAGGAAATTACTCCGCGAAAGTGTCGATGTTTCGGGGGTCCGTTTTGACTCGTTCACTTCTCGGGAAAAGTATTAGACCTCAAATTCACAAGCCACCCAATGCGACAAAGGACTCTCCCTTTGCCACACTATTCGGAGCGCAAGGCCTCCACAGGGTCCTTCTTGGATGCGCTGCGGGCCGGCAGCAGGCCGGCAACGACCGTCAGCAGCACCGAAATCGCGATAAGCGCCAACGCATCCTGCACGGGCAGGCTCATTAGATTGGGAACCTGCTTGCTCGCAAGCGCCCAGGCATTCACCGGGAAGCTCACGAGCACCACGACGACAATGGCAAAAACGCCGGCGATAAGGCCTTCAATAAAGGTCTCGGCGTTAAACACATTGGCCACGTTGCGTTTCGACGCGCCGATCGCGCGCAAGATGCCGATCTCCTTTTTGCGCTCCAGCACACTGATGTAGGTGATGATGCCAATCATGATGGAGCTCACGACCAGGCTGATGCTCACGAACGCAATGAGCACCAAGCTGATGGTGTTTACGATGTCGGTCACCGAGCCCATGATGATACCCATATAGTCGGTGTACGAGATTGCCTGCTCGTCATGCCCGGCGGACTTGACCTGCTTGTTATACGCATCGATATGGTCGAGCACGCGCTCCTTGGCCTCAAAGTCGCGCGGGAAGATCTTGACCGAGATGGGGTCGGCCTCGTCAGCATAGCCCAGCGTGGTCAGGTTGTTGTCGTAGGTGAGCTTCGACGCCTTCGCATAGCTCATCATGAGCGAGCTCAGGTCCTCGGCATCCATATTGAAGTGGATGGCACGGGCAAAGGCGCTCGCATCCACGTGCATGGCGCTCGCCAGGTTGGCAAAACTCGACGACATCTGCGTGGCCATCTGTTCCATAAGCCCCGCTGCGCCCGCCTTGAGCTGGGAGGACACCGTCGCTGCAATCTGGTTGCTGAGCGATTGCATCACTTGGTCCATTGCCTGCTGCAAATAAGGCGCGAGCTGCTTTTGCACATAGTCGGTCATAGCCTGCTGCAGTCGCTCCGCCAGTGCGTCTCCGCCCAGCGCCTTGAGCTGCGCCAGGCATTGCCGCGCCGTGGCATCGTCCTCAAGATACGCCGAGAACGCAGCAGCGAGCTTCGATGCGTCCTTAAGGTCCTCGGGCGTCAGTGCCTTAAACTGATCGGACCGCATAAAGCCCTCAAACAGCTGGTTGGCAAGCGCACCAACCTGCTGCATCTGCTCGGGCGTGAGCTCCAAGCCATCGAAGACGCCCGAGAAATCGGGAGTCGGCGCCTTGGTCATGATGTCGCCGAAGTCGATGTCCCTGCCAACGCCCGAAAGGTCGATATCCAGGCCCGACAAATCGATGCCCGAAAGATCCATGCCACCGGCAGCACCCGAGAGAGCAGACGTATCGAACGAGAATGCGCTCTTGAGCGCCGCCTCGTCAACGCTGAACATGCTGCCCAGGTCCACGCCCTGCTTGGCCTCGCCCTGCAACTCGTCGAACGTTTTGCCGGTAAAGACATCCGTCTCGGGATGAGCAAGCTGCTCCTGCACAATCTTCGAATCGGCCGCGCGCTCCATAAGCTGGCGAGTCAGCGCATGTGTGTAGGCGATACCGGGCGAAAGGGCGCTCGCGTTGGCCGTCTCGTTGGGCCGCACCACGCCCACAATGCGCACGTCAATGCCATCGGTAACCTTGGCTGCCATAAAGTCGGCGTCGCTAGACATGTCAGTCCACATGCCGGTCTCTTCGTTTTTGCGATACGCATCTGCCGGCGACAGCACCTTAAACGTGGTGGACAGCGCATCGTCGTAGGTAAAGTCGGTGCCGGTCTGAGGCGTCTCGACCCCGCCGTCAGCCGTCATGGCACTGTTGACCAGGTCGTTGAGCTCATCGATATCCAACGCACCGATGCTATAGAGCGTATAGTCGCCCACCGTGCCACGGCTCGAAAGCACCATCACAGCTTCGTTGGCGGACGTGGGCCAATGACCGGCAACGACATCGTACTGGCTGTCGAGCAGACTCTGGTCGTCAATCATCTCGTTAAAGACCGAGCTTCCCATGGAGTCCATGCTCGCCATCGCCGCCGAACTCGCACCGCCGCTCATGGCCTCGGTCATCGCGTTGGGCACCAGGCGCACGGGTTTCTCGTCTCCCTTGCCCGCGCGATACACGACCGGCGTCACGCCATAGCTGTACTGAATGGCGTTGACCTCTTTGTCGATGCCGTCGCCCCCGTCATCGAGCCATGCTTTAAAGCTCGTCATATCGTTGGACTTAACGCTCGCAAACATATCCTTTACGGCCGTGACCACGGGAATCTTATCGGACTTCTTGACCGAGTCGTCCGCGCCGGCGGAAGCGCCGCTCGCGTCCTCACCATCCTCCGCGGTCCCCTGCCCGCCCATCATGGACGACAAGTCGTAGTCCTGCTTGGAGATCGTAAGCGGATAGCTCGAGAGCGTATCCTCCTCGACCTTTTTGATGTAGTTGTTCACACCGTTGGAGAGCGCCAGAATCGCCGCGATACCGATAATACCAATCGAACCTGCAAAGGCCGTCATAGCCGTGCGGCCCTTCTTGGTCATGAGGTTTCGGGCAGAAAGCCCCAGCGCCGTCACAAAGCTCATCGAAGTTTTGCGCGTGGGCTTGGCTTCGCGACGCGTGGCATCGGCAACATCAAAGGGGTCAGAATCGTCGGTGATCTTGCCGTCCGCGAGGTTGACGATGCGCGTAGCGTACTGGTACGCCAGCTCGGGATTGTGCGTGACCATGATGACCAGGCGGTCGCGCGCAACGTCCTTGAGCAAGTCCATGACCTGCACGGACGTCGTTGAGTCCAGGGCACCGGTCGGCTCGTCTGCCAACACGATCTCGGGATCGTTGATCAGGGCACGGGCAATGGCCACGCGCTGCATCTGTCCGCCCGAAAGCTGGCTCGGGCGCTTGTTCACATGCTCGCCCAGGCCAACTGCCTCAAGCGCCTCGCGCGCACGTTGTCGGCGCTCGGCATGGCCGACGCCCGTAAGCGTCAGCGCCAGCTCGACATTTTCCAAAATGGTCTGATGCGGAATGAGGTTATAGCTCTGGAACACAAAGCCAATGCGGTTGTTGCGGTAGGCATCCCAATCGCGATCGCGGAAGTCCTTGGTCGAAATACCGTCGATGAGCAGGTCGCCCGAGTCAAAATGATCCAGTCCGCCAATGACGTTGAGCATCGTAGTTTTGCCCGAGCCCGAAGGGCCCAGAATGGCCACGAACTCGTTGTCGCGAAAAGCCAGGCTCACGTTATCGAGCGCCACCTGTGTAAACGACTGCATGACATACCTTTTGCAAATATCTTTGAGCTCCAGCATGGACGGCAACCTCTCCCGCGCGGGCGCACTCGCCCGCTCTCCCCCGCCGTTCGTATTCGACGCGTTTGTCCTACTCTATTCCCATTTTTTGTCCATGCCAGTGAGGAATGTAACGAACCGTGCCAAAAAACGAACGGGACGCGGCAAAGGGGCGGTCCCTTCGCTTTGGATGCCGAACACAAAAAGGGCATCGACGTAAGTCGATGCCCCAAATAGGACATGCGGTATGCCCTGTCGACCATGCCTAAAACGAACTTAGCTTATTCGTCCCAGGAAAGGTTCTTTCCGGTCTTCTTGGCCAGCAGCAAAAACAGACCGATGATGACGTTGCATGCGATGCAGAAGATGAAGACACCCTGGAAAGAGCCGGCAAGCTCATAGACCTTCATCATAACGGGCATGCCGAAGGCGCCGACGATATAGCCCACGGAGCAAATCAGCGCGAAGATGCGACCGAAATCACGGGAGCCAAAGACATCCATGACCAAAACGGTCAGAGCGGTGCCGGCGATGACATACATGACGTCGTTTACGCCTGCCGCGAGGATGCTAAGCGTCGAGTTGTCGCTGCTCATCATGAGCATGACAAAGGAGAGAATGGAGACGGCAAGCCAGCCCAGAATGGCCTTCGTGCTGCCGAACTTATCGCAGGTGGTGCCGACGATCGGGTTAAGGAACATGTCGAAGAGCGATGCAGCGGAAACCATGAAGCCACCCACCATGGGGTTGAAACCGACCTCGGAAGCATACGTCGGGAAGAGCTGGTTCATGCAGCATGTGAGCTGGACGAGGCAGAGGAAGCCGATGCAGAAGAAGAAAGCAGGCGACTTGATGGCGTGTGCATAGCTGACGCCACGTGCGCTTTCCTCGGCCGTCTCCTCGGTCTCGGCGACCGTCTCACCTTCGACGTAGCCATAGGGCAACATGCCCTTGTCCTGAGGCTTGTAGCGGATAACCAGGATGGAAGCGGGGAGAATGAGCACTGCGGAGACGCCGGCGAGCACCAGATAGCCAGTTCTCCAACCGGCGGCCTCAATGACAGAGGTGATGACGGGGCTCATGATCAGCATATAAATCGAGTTTACTGCCCAAGCAAGGCCAATTGCCAGGCCACCGGATTTTTGGAACCACTGGTCAATAACATCGGACATGGCAACGCCGGTGGTAAAGGCAAAGCAAACGCCGATCAGGGCGCCAGCAGCGATGAACATCCAGACCTCGGTGTAGAAAGCCATGCCTGCGCCAGCGGCGAGCAGAATAAGCTCGACGACGGGGAGCCAAACCTTGCCAACAACCTTGGGGATGAGTTTTCCGACAAACGGAAGCGCCGCCGCAAGACCGATGAGCGTCGCGGTGAAGTAATACGAGAAGATGGAGTAGTCAAACCCGAACTCCTCGCACACGGGCGCGACGAAGGAGCCGGCGATTACGCTATAGGATCCGGTCGTGCCAGCAGACATGAGGCCGAGCGCAATCACGAGAACCCATGCGTAGACCTTGCTGCTCTTTAACTTTGCATTTTCCATTGATACAGCTCCTAGAGACCCAGAAGGGCGCACATAACGGCCTTGATGGTGTGCTGACGGTTCTCTGCCTCACGGAAGATGACCGAAGCGTTGGCCTCAAAGCACTCGTCGGCGATCTCGAAGCCCTCGGTGATGATCTCGCGGTGGAGGTCGTTCTTGCACTGGTCGAGGAGCATCTTGCCGACACGGTGGTCTGCGTTGTGAACAGAGGGGAGCTCATGCATGCAGAAGATATCGGGGTTGTTGGTGCGCTTGCAAAGCTCACTGGTGACGCGATAGGGGTACAGGGACTCGGCATCGCCCAGCCAGGAGTTGTAGTCGTCGGGATCCATGACTTCTTCGCCGCACTCGGGGTTGATGTAGCGCCACTCCTCGGTAACGATAACGTCAACGCCATCTAGGGCATCGAGGTCAGAGGTGATGGTAAAGGTTCTATTAGGAGCGTACTTGGCGTAGCAGGCCTCGACCTCTTCGATCATTTCCTTGCACATCTGATGACGGAGGTCGTCGGGGCCGATGGCGAGGAAGTCCATGTCGAGCATGGCGCACAGGCGGCCATACCACACCGGAGCGCCGGCGCAGTTGCCAACGAAAGCCATCTTCTTGCCGCGGCTCGTGCGCAGGCCGCCCCACTGCTCTTCCATCGTCAGAGCGTCGGCGAGCATCTGGGTCGGGTGATCGCCAAGGGTAAGGGCATTGATGACCGGGATGTCAACCAGGTCGGCGACGTCATAGAGGAACTGCTCGTCCTTCTGTGCGCGGTAGACGATGAGGTCATACATGCCGTTAAAGACGCGCATGGCATCCTTGATGGTCTCGCAGTCACCCATGTGGGAGTTGGTCAGATAGGTGAAGCCCATGCCCAGGTCGTTGCAGGAGGTCTCGAACGCGCAGCGAGTGCGGGTCGAACCCCACTCAAAGTTGGCGAGAACGTTCTTGCCGGGGAAGTAGCGCTGGTCGACGCCGGACTTCTTCTGGGCTTTAAGGTTCCAGGCGAGATCGATGAGATAGCGGAAATCCTCGGAGGAGAGGTCATGGATGTTGAGGTAATCGCGACCGCGGAGGCTGTTGTTCATGTCTATTTCCTTTCTATTGATCAATAGATAAATGTCGAATGTGTCCCCGAGGGAAACACGGATTTCCCTCGGGGAGCGGTATATGTGGCGCCTAAGCCAAAGAGCGCAGGCTCTGAGGCTCACTAACGACTGGCTGCCACGTCCTTAGTCCAGCAGTGCACGCCGCCGCCGGACAGGTTAAGCGCGAGAGAGTCGATCATGATGACCTTGCGATCAGGGAAGCAGCTCTCAAGAACTGCCTTGGCCTGCTCATCCTTCTCTTTCACGATTTCGTTCATGCCCTCGTGGTAGTAACGCTGGCCAAGAACGACGCCGTTGCAGATCAAGAAGTTGCAGTAGCTCGCTGCGGCGTAGAAGTGGACGGGTCCTTCGGGCCAAGGAGTGCCATCCATAAACTTGCCGCCCATTTCATCAATGAAGCCCTTGTACAGCTCGTAATCCTCGTCGCCGGGGGCGATGACGACTTCAATCGGCTCGGCGGTGGGCATGCGGACGATCTCGAAGGGCTTGCCCTCCCAGTCTGTCTCTTTGCTCAGAATTTCGTAGGCTGCCTCAATGCGGCGGCGAGACTCTGCACCAGCCTTGCTCGAAGCGGCTTCTTCATCGGACACCTCGGCAAGAAGAATCTTGTTCGGGGTGATAAAGCGGCACATCTCATCGATATGGGCCGCAAAACTCATGCCAAAGACGGGGGTTCCGTCTTCCTTCTCGTCGAGAATGCCCAGTCGATAATCATCGTCCTCGAGCATAGGCTGCGGAAGCCAGATGACCTTGTTGAGGTTGTAAATGCGCTTGTACTCGGCCTCAACTTCCTCTTTCGTGAACTCGGGATTGCGCTTGCGGCATTCCGTGTCCTCGATGGCGATCAGGGTGCCGTGACCGTCAAACTCGCGGTCGCCGCCCTCGGATACCATTTCGGAATTCACGATATCAAAGCAACCGAGTGCAACAGCCATGTGAACGGCTGCCCTGCGTGCAGACTGGCACTCCGGGGAGTTCTTGTCCCACACGCCGTAGTAGGTCCAAGCGAGGTTGACCATATAGGAATGGCCCTTGTCGTCGACCATGATGCTGGGGCCGTTGTCGCGGACATAGAAGTTGGAGTCTTCGAACTGCGTGATCTCGATGCGATCGAGGTCGACCCCCTCCTCCTTCAGACGCGAGCAGGCCTCCTCGTAGGAGCCCGGGGTGCCGCAGTTGAGATTGACCGTAACGTCGCCATACTCGAGCAGAGCCTTGATTACATCAACGCAGGGCTGGCGGTTATCGAAGCCCTCGGCGCGAATGTAATCGGGAAGCCATGTCACATAGACGTTGGAGCGCTTCTCGAACTCGCCCGGCATACGATAGTTCTCGTACATGGTTGGTCCTTCCGTCGTGTTTCCCGCGATGCTGCCCGGCCGCGACAATAGCGGGGTTTCACCTGCTATAGTACTACTATACCTACCGTTCGGTAGATTATTTTGAATAAATGCCGCTCGCCTACCAATACATACCGTTCGCCGTTTATAGTGGTCATGTTTGAGCCCGAATTGATGTCCCATTGCCATGCTTAATAATGTTGGTAGTGCGGAAGTGATTTGCAATGGAGAAATGCTACGTGAGTACAAAGAAAAAAATACTGGATGCGATGTACGATCTTGTGGCGGAGGTCGGCTACGACAAGGCCTCGATTGGAAAAATCTGCGATCGCGTCGGCATCTCCAAACCGTCTGTGTACTATTACTTTTCCTCCAAGGAAGAAATCTTCACCACACTCTTGGATAGCATGTTCCCGTCCATTGATTATCAGCGCGACTATTCGCTGATTGTCGATCGGGACGGCTTTAAAGCGGCGCTTATTGAACTCGGCAATACGGTTATAGGCGGCTATCGAAGCGATGAAAAGCGACGTCGCGTGTTGGCAGAGGTCAGTATTCAGGCAAACCGAATTCCTGCGGTCCAAGAGCGTCAGGCAACGGCAACCGATCGAACTATGGGGGCGCTAAAGGATATCCTGTCGCATGGCGTTGAGATTGGTGCGTTTCCGGATGGCACCGATGTTATGTTGTACGTCCAGATCCTGTATACCGTTCTTGAGGGAACAAGCAATACGGTCGCGCAGGACGAGGATATTGACGAAAAGGCGGTTTGGGCCGGGGTAGTTGGACTCATGTTCAAATAGGCTAGTCAAGCGGAAGTGAGCACTGTTGCTCAGGTGGCCTGCTGGTAATCATTGAAACGGAAAACGGGGCCGATTCCAGGCTAGCTTGGAATCGGCCCCGTTGCGTAGAGCTCTACGAAGGTGAAAATCGGCCCGGTCTATTTCACGACAGCTTTATTAAGAAACCCAGAGATGATGGCAAATGCAGCAATCATAAGGTTGCAGACAATGCAGAAGATAAATACACCCTGGAAAGATCCCGCCATGCCGTAGACCTTCATCATGACCGGCATGCCAAACGCACCAACGATATATCCTGCGGAGCAGACAATCGAGTAAATCCTTCCGAAGTCTCTCGATCCGAAAAGCGAAAGAAGGAGCATTGGCATTGCGGTTCCAACAATGGCAAACATGACGTCGTTCACGCCGGCGGCGACGATGGAGACGGTCTCGCTGTTTCCGCCAATGATAAGAAGCAAGAAAGAGGAGATGCTAACTGCCGTCCACGCGACCGTTGCCTTAATGGCGCCGAGCTTATCGCACGTTTTCCCAACAAAGGGATTTAAGAAGATATCGGAGAGGGAGGCTGCAGAGACCATCAGGCTTCCTACGATGGGATTGAATCCAACCTCGCTTGCGTAAGTTGGAAACAGCTGATTCATGCAGCAGGTGAGTTGCGCCACGCAAAGCAGCAAGACGCAGAGGATAAAAGACGGCGTCTTCGCAGCATCCCGGAGCGTCATGCCCGTAAGAACATCATCCTGATTTTCAGGACCGTTGTCCTCGGAGGTTTCGATGGCGGTTTCTCCGTACGGAAGCATATTGCGATCGGAAGGTTTAAATCGAATGATAAAGGCGCTTGCAGGCAGAATCATGGCTGCGGAAACGGCTGCAAGCACGATGAATCCCACGCGCCAGCCTTGTTGCTCGATGACAAGCGTGACAACGGGACTGAGAAGAAGCGTGCAAAGGGAGTTAACGCCCCATGCAAGGCCGATGGCAAGACCGGATGATTTGCTAAACCATTGGTCGATGACGTCGGACATGCAAACACCGGTTGTAAACGAAAAGCAGATGCCGATGACTGCGGCGGAAGCGATGAACATCCAGACTTCGGTGTAGAACGCCATCGCGACACCAGCGGCAATGAGGACGAGCTCAATGCCTATGTGCCACGGTTTGCCAATTACTTTTGGTATGAAGCGGCTTAGGAGTGGGAGGCCAAGAGCAAGACCAAGAAGAATAGCGGTGAAATAGAAAGAGAAAGAGGTGTAGTCGAAGCCGAGATCTTCGCATACCGGAGCAACGAATGAGCCGGCAACAATGCTGTATGTGCCAGTTGTTCCGGCGGACATCAAACCAAGCGCAATAACGACGATCCAAGCAAATGCGCCGCTCTCGTGGGGGCGGTCCTTTTCGGTTGATGCGATCTGAGCCATAGCTACTCCGTTTCTATCAGCAGCGCAACCTATATGCCTACCGATAGGTATATAAACCAAAGGACGCCTCGTCAAGCATTAAGCGGGGGAAGGTCACTTAATTCGCCGAACGGTAGCCCGAGCATATGATTCGTGTTGGTGGGTATTGGTTGAATTGAATCAACATTTCCGACAACGGTTTCTAATTGCCGGGGCAATCCCCAGTTGCGGCACTGTGGAGAAGGCGCCCGATACCGGCAGGCCCATCCACCCGCTCTCCCCCGCCGTTCGTATTCGACGCGTTTGTCCTACTCTATTCCCATTTTTTGCCGACACCAGTGAGGAATGTAACGAACCGCGCCAAAAAAACGAGCGGGACGGCACGCCACACAGCGCACCGTCCCGCACACAACATCGACAATGTGACAAAGGGACTGTCCCTTTGTCACATTCGTGTACTCAGCCTTTACTGCTCGCTCTTCGCAATCGCCTGGTCGATAAGCTTGTCGAGCGCTGCGCGCTGCTCGGCGGAGCTGATGGCACCCACGATGGGCTCCCCTACGATGTTGCCGTTCTGGTCGATAACGTAGGTCGTCGGGAACGAGAACAGATTTGACGTAAACTTGCCGGCCTCGCTATCCGACTTGAACCAGATGTTCTTATACGTCACGCCCTTCTTGCTCAGCACGTCCTTGGCATCTGCAATCTCGTCCTTGTTGCCATCGAGCGTAAAGGAATTGACGCCCACGACCTGGCCGCCCTTCTCGGCAAGCTCCTTATTCAGGTTCTCAAGATCGCCCAGCTCGCCCACGCACGGCTTGCAAGTGGTAAACCAGAAGTTCATGACGGTGACCTTGTTCTTAGAGAACAGCTCGTCGCTGCTCACGTCGTTGCCGTCCAGGTCCTTGCCCATAAAGCTGGGGAACCTCGTCACCTCGCTCGAAGCATCGGCGCCGGCCGTCATGCCAGCGGCCGAAGCGTCGACGCTCTCGCCTGCACTCGGCGTGCTTCCACAGCCGGGAAACTTCTTTTCCAGGCTCTCGAGCTTGTCCTCGATCTCCTTGATCTGCTGCGCGCCGGCCTTGAGCGTCTTCAGCTCATCTGCCGTAAACTCGTCCTTGGCGCCGTCGATGGTCTTGAGCAGGAAATCGCCGTAATTGCTGCCGTCCTCAATCATTGTCGACTCTTTATTTGCTGCATTGAATACCTTTTCCCACAGCGCATTATCACTCGAAAGGATATCGTTCTCTTTTTGCATGAGCTTCGCATACAGCTCGGCAGCCTCGTCGGCGTTAGCCGGCTCTTGCGCAATGAGCTCCGCGATCTTAGGATCGGAGCCCGTAGATTCGCTCGCGTTGCCTCCGGGCGTCGAACACGCCACAAGACACAAGGCCAGCACCGGCACCATAAACAGGGCCGCAATCTTAGAAAGTTTCATGGTCATTCCTCCGTTTTGTCGAAACTTGCTTACTTTTTATCGGCGGTCAGAGGGAGCTTTTCTTCCGACACATCCAGGCCATAGCGATAGCTGATGGCATCGACGGGACAGGCCCCGATGCACTTTCCGCACCGGATACATTCGGCATGATTGGGCGCGCGGACCACATCGACGTCCATCTGACAAACCTTTGAGCACTTGCCGCACGAGACGCATTTACATGCATCGACCTGTATCCCCAATAAGGACACCTTATTCATGAGCGCATAGAATGCGCCGAGCGGACAAATCCATTTGCAGAAGGGGCGATAGAACAAAACGCTCAGCACCACCACGGCAATGAGAACGACAAGTTTCCAGGTAAAGAGCTGCCCCAGCGCAGATCGAATGCCGGCGTTGGCAATGGCCAGCGGAATGGCGCCCTCGAGCACGCCCTGTGGGCAGATGTACTTGCAAAAGAACGGGTCGCCCATGCCCACATCGTTGACCACCAAGACAGGCAGCAGCACCACGGCAAACAGCAGCACGGCATACTTGATGTACGTGAGCGGCTTGAGCTTTTTCGTTGATAGCTTTTTGCCGGGAATCTTGTGTAGAAGTTCCTGCAGCCATCCAAACGGGCACAAAAAGCCGCATACAAAACGCCCCAACAGCACGCCGATCAGAATGAGCGTTCCGGTGACGTAATACGAAAAGCTAAACTTAGACGAGCCCACCACCGACTGAAACGAGCCGATGGGACACGCACCCGAAGCCGCCGGACACGAGTAGCAGTTGAGTCCCGGCACACAGACGGCCTTGCCCGCCCCTTGGTAAATGCCTCCCTTGGCAAAATTGGGCAGATGAATATTGGTCGCAAGCGTCGCCGCCGCCTGAATGAATCCGCGAAATCGGGCCAAAACATGCGACGCAGTGTTTTCTCTTTTATCCAATTCCGATACACTCCAAGCACAGCCTAATCGCTTTGGCCAGCACGGCATCCGCCTCGCCACGCATAACGCCAAAGCACACCATGGCAATTCCGACGATCAACAAAGCGACCTGTACCACGGGTTTTACCGCTTTGAACAACCTGACCACTCCTTTCGTTACGCGACCATTGGACCATATCGACCATAAAATCCGTGTTAAGCGCGATTTGGAATGTGCAAGGAGACTGTTATGCGTATTTTGATCGTCGAAGACGAGCGAGCACTGTGCGACACAATCGCACGCAGCTTGCGAAACCTGGCATACAGCGTCGACTGTTGCCATGATGGGCAGGAGGCACTCGACCTGCTGGGCGTCGAAGTCTTTGACCTCGTGGTGCTCGACCTCAATCTTCCCCGTATCGACGGCATGACCGTGCTCAGGGAACTTAGGAAAACCGACTGCGAGACCAAGGTACTGATTCTGTCCGCGCGTGGCGAAGTATCCGATAAAGTCGCTGGACTCGATGCCGGCGCCAACGATTACCTTACCAAGCCGTTTCATCTGGACGAGCTTGCGGCAAGGATCCGCAGCCTTACCCTCAGGCGCTTCGCACAAAGCGACATAGTATTAACCTGCGGAAAGCTCAGCTTTGACACCAAGGCGCGCATCGCCTCCGTGGACAGTGAGGCTCTATCTCTTACACGCAAAGAAACGGGAATCTTGGAATACCTGATGCTTAATCAGGGGCGACCGGTAAGCCAAGAGGAGCTTATAGAGCACGTTTGGGATAGCACCGTGAACAGCTTTAGCAATGCAACCCGCGTTCACATCTCATCGCTCCGAAAAAAGCTTCGCAGCGCTTTGGGATATGACCCGATTCGCAATCGGATTGGAGAGGGCTACGTTATGGAGGATGGCGAATGAAAAGGCTTTCGCTGCAATGGCGCATAACAATCATGACGGCACTGCTGACGTGTGCGGCGTGCGTGCTAACGAACTGCTTGGTCGGCTATACGGGCATGCGCTACATGGATGCCATCGGCAGCGACATCTCGGCCTTTAACGCTGGCGGCGAAGATGCGCCTCAGGCATTTGACCCAACGAAGGGGGCCCTCGATGACGAGGTCACGATCGTTGTAAACGACGCACAGGAATCTTTTGGCGCAACAGCCTGGTGCATCACGGCTGGAATCACGCTACTTGGCGGCGTACTGGCATACTTTGCGAGCGGCCGTGCGCTCAAACCTCTGCGGGCTTTTGCCGCTCAGGTAGAGCGCGTGCAGCCTGACAACCTAAGCGAAATCAGACTCAGCGAAGATGTGCCCGCCGAGCTACAACGATGCAGCGCCTCTTTCAACGACATGATCGCCCGTCTTGGCGAAGGGTTCTCTGCACAGCGTCAGTTTACCGGCAACGCCGCACACGAGCTGCGCACCCCGCTCGCCCTTATGCAAGCGCAGATTGAACTGTTTGTCTCCGAGCACCCCACATCGCAACCCCAAACAACCGAGCTGCTCGGTCTGCTACAAGAACAAACCGAGCGGATGTCGCGAATGACCAAGGTGCTGCTTGAGATGAGTGAGCTCCGCAGCGTTTCCTGCGAGGACGATATTGAGCTTGGTCCCCTGTCCGAAGAAGTCCTCACCGACCTCACTCCGCTTGCCGAGCATAATGACATCGTCCTCAATTGCAGTGGAGGCGCTTTGTTAATCGGAAGCGACACGCTCCTCTATCGGCTGGTGTTTAACCTGGTCGAAAATGCCATCCGTTACAGCCGCCCGGGCTCGACTGTCAACGTCTCCATCTGCGA
>CAKTWW010000033.1 GCA_934630855.1 uncultured Collinsella sp. | reverse complement strand
CCTTGCCCCTCAAACCGTCGCTCGCGTACCCAAGTACGCTTCGCTCCTCTTTCGGGGCAATCTCGGGCACCTCAGCGTGCCTTTAAGATGGCTCTGCTTACAACTAAACTGTCAGATAATCTCAATCGATAAGGAGACAACCATGAACTACATCATTAAGACTTCCGGCCTTATGTGCGGCCATTGCGATGCTACCGTGGAGACCGCGCTGCTCAAGGTGGCCGGCGTGACCGATGCCGACGCCGATCACGAGACCCAGACTGTCCAGGTCGAGTGCGCCGACACCGTGACCGCCGAACAGCTCGCCGCCGCCGTCGAGGCCGCCGGCGAAAAGTTCCATGCCCTATCCGTGACCGCCGCGTAGCAGCTGCCACCTGCCTCCTCAGAAGTTGCGGTGAAATAGTTCCTGTTTAAACGCTTCAAGCCTTCAATCAGGAACTATTTCACCGCAACTGATGGGGGTATCCGGAAGATCGACCAGAAACGAGGACCCGCCATGATGGCAGACCACAAATCGGTGACCCGCATGCTCAAGACGGCGCGCGGCCAGATTGACGGCATCTTGAGGATGGTCGAGGAGGATCGCTACTGCGTCGATATTTCCACGCAGCTCATGGCCACGCAGGCGCTCATCGCGCGCATCAATGCCGACGTGCTCAAGGCCCATATCGAGGGCTGCGTCGCCTCGGCCATCGAATCGGGCGACGAGGAGCTCAAGGCAGCCAAGCTCGCCGAAATCGAACGCGTCGTCGACAAACTCGCCAAGTAATTGGTGCATTGGGGTCAGGTTACTTTGCACCACCTTGGTGCATGGGGGACAGGTACGTTTGCACCACATTGGTGCAGATTAACCTGTCCCCTTTGCGCCAAATCGGGTATAAAGGCGTGCAGCATATCGTATGAAAGGCAATTCGCATGAATGACTTTATGAAAGGTCGCAACGGCGCCGACGAACTTACCATCGTGCTGGGCTTTGCCGGCGTCATCATCGCGATGATCGGCTCGATGGCTCGCATCCAGTGGCTCAGTTGGATTGCCATCGCCGTCATCGCCATCGGCGTGCTGCGCGGCCTGTCCAAAAACGTCGATGCGCGCCGCAAGGAGAACGATGCCTTTGTCACGGCGACTGCAAACGTCCCCGGCCTAGGCAAGTTCGTCGCCAGCTTGGGCGGCGGAGCCGCAGCGGCCAGCACCTCGCGCGCAGCTGGAACGAGCAAGGAAGACTTTGAGCGTGCCAAGCGCACGGCCAAGAAGATGTGGAAGGGCCGCAAGACCACGGCCTATCTCAAGTGTCCCAACTGCGGCCAGATGCTCTCCGTGCCCAAGGGCAAGGGCAAGATCCGCGTCACCTGTCCCAAGTGCCACACCAAGATGGAAACCCGCTCCTAGCAGCCACATCGTGGGACAAATTCATCAGAAGTGTTTGTCCCAAATCTTAAGTTTTTGTTCGATAAAAAAGCCGAGGCCTCGTGTTGAGACCTCGGCTTTTTGCATGGGACGACATCATTCGATAAAGCTGTTGCCCCGTCACACCAGCGCCTACGCTACGCCATCGCGGGCAAGTTCCTCGGCCAGCGCCTCTGCCGGCATGGCCATAATCGCGTCGAGCTCCGCGTCAACCTCGGGGATACGCTTCACCTTCAGCTTGCGCGCCAGGTTGCCGCGGCACATCACGTGCATTGGTTCACGCAGGGCGCGCAGGTCATCGAGCGGGTTCTCGCGCGTCACCAAAATGTCGGCCGCCTTACCGCACTCGATCGTGCCGGTCTCGTCGGCCAGGCCCAGCAGCTCGGCATTGACCTGCGTGGCCGTATGTAGCGCAAACGCATTGCTCACGCCCACGTACTTGGCAAAATAGGCCACCTCACGCCACATGTCGTACTGGGTCACGAACGGGCAGCTCGAATCCGTGCCCAGGCCTACCCTGATACCGGCTTCCAGCGCCGCACGTGCACTCTCGATAATGCCCGAGCACACGATGTCGCCGTTCTTCTTTTGCGTGTCAGTCGAATGGGTCTTTTCCGGATCGAGCAGTACAAACGGCAGTGCGGGGCTGATCGTGCAGGTCACGCTCGGCGCACGCCCCTCGAGCTGTGTTCCCGCGGCACCGCGGTACAGTTCCAGGATCTCGGGCGTCAGCGGAGCGCCGTGCTCAATCGTATCGACGCCGGCCTGAAGCGCAGCCTTCACGCCCTCGGTGCTCTCGACATGAGCCATAACCGGCAGGCCCACCTCGTGCGCAGCCTTACACGCCGCTGCGGCAACCTCGACCGGCATGCGCAGCACGCCCGGCTCGCCCACCTCGGTCGCGTCGAACACACCGCCCGTTACGAACAGCTTAATGACGTCGGCACCGCGCGCATACAGGTCGCGCACCTGCTCGGCCGCCTCGGCGGGACTGTTAGCCACCTGGGCGAACAAGCCCGCGCCATGGCCGCCTGGCACCGTGACGCCCGTTCCCGGCGCCACCAGGCGCGGGCCCTGATACTTGCCGGCATCGATAGCATCGCGCACGGCCAGATCGGCAAACAGCGGGTCGCCCGCGCCGCGCACCGTGGTCACGCCACTTGCCAGCTGCTGCTGAGCGCTACCCTTGAGGATGTGGCGAACGATGGCGCGGCCCACCGGATTATCGAGCTTCTTCATCAGCGCGCCCGCATCACCCGCCGAGACCGGCTTGCCCGAGCCGCACAGATGCACGTGCATATTGATGAGGCCCGGCATGAGATATGCGCCGCTCAGGTCGATGACCTCGGCACCCGCCGGCGCCTGAGCCACGGCACTCGGACCAATCCAGGTGATGACGCCACGTTCAACGGCCACGGCCATATCGGGCTGCGGCTCCATATGCTCCGAACCATCCAAAATGGTCGCATTGATAAACAACGTGGGACGATTGTCAGACGCCATATCAAGCTCCTCCCTCACGATTAACATGAACATTTGTCCATTATCACCCAGCACGGAAGGGTTGTCGCGGACGTATCGGCTAACGGAGGGAAGAGGGGATGCGGGGGACGGAATGCGTTTCAGTCCCGCCCCAGCGACATCCGGGAAATGTCTCAATCTGTAACAGATAGACCGGTTTTGACCTTCTAGATGTTATTGATTGAGATCTTTCGACACCGCGTCCAACCTTTGTCTCAATCTGTAACAGTTAGGTCTAATTTTGGCCTGTAGATGTTACAGATCGAGATATTCTCCAGCCCCGTCGTCAAACGTCTCGATCTGTAACAGTTACGGCCACAAACGGCCCCCAGACGTTACAGATCGAGACAAACTCCCTCAGCGCCCATACCACTGGCGCTTCCATTCCTCAGCCAACTCAGCCTGCTGAGGAATACCTGCCAGCCTCATCTTCTCGACCAGCTTCCCCGGATTCTTGAGCTCATCAAACGTAAACCTAAGCACCTTGTGCCCGAGCATCGTCAGATGAGACTCTCGCTGACGTTCTGCCACAAACGGGTCGACCGACTCCCGATCCTCACCATCCTGCAGGATATACTTTCCCTTCCCGTCGAGCTCGCCGATAACGCATGTCCCGTCCTCGAGCCTCCAAAAATAATCAACGCGAAACACTTGGCTCGGATCAAGCGGGTCGCGAAACTCCACCTGCAACTCTGGCACCGGGAAACCGTATGCAATAAAGAACGCCCGAAAACGAGACTCGCCGCCGTTTTCGGACAGCCCGTCCGCATACGACGCAATCACCTGTGCCCTGCGATGCCCTCGCCTGCCCTCGCAATCGGCGCGGAGGCGCTCGCACAGGTCATCGCGCGATACGCCCTTTGCTCGCAACGCAGAATCGGCAATCGCCAGGCCATACGAAAACGGCGCGCGCAGCAGGCAATCCTCTACCGTGCGCCAAAACGGCGTCACCCGCACGCCATCGACTTGTTCAAGCGCGCCCGCCGCCTGCGGACGCAACAGCCGGCATCCTGCACTCAGCGGCGCCGAGAAACCTGTCTTAACAAGAAAACGCGGGGCAAGCAGATCGTTCGGCACCTCCAGACCCCACAAAAGCGCCGCGTCATAGCCCCAAAACGCCCAGTCGGGATGAAACTCGCCAAGCCCCTTGATAGTCCGCAGCGCTCGCTCCGCCGACGTCAGTGCATCCCAATCATGCTGAAAACAGAACAGGTGCGGCTCGGGCTCCGCGATATCATCGGTTCCTACATGACGCCGCATCCACATGAGCTCGGCATTGTCGTGCGTCGCGAGCAGTGCTCCCCGTTCCCCTGCATCCCTCAGCCGGGCAAGCATCCTATTCCGCGCCAAGGTGTTACGTGTCGCCTGCTTGTGTTTAAGAACGGTATTAGGCACTTCCATCACCACCACATCGGACAAATGGACCATTGTCATCGTCGCCACCGTCGACAAACGTCTCGATCTGTAACAGGAAGAGGGCATTTGAGCCTCCAGATGTTACAAATCGAGATCTTTCGGCAGCGGTCCAACCCTTTGTCTCAATCTGTAACAGGTGGACCGGTTTTTAGCAGCTAGATGTTACAGATTGAGATAATTAATCGGCAGCCAACCTTCCGTCTCGATCTGTAACAGTTACGGACCTGAATCGTCTCCAGATGTTACAGATTGAGACAAACCGGCAGCGGCCCCATCCCCTACTCCCATTCCTGCTCGTAAATATTGAGCGACTTCACGTACCGTCCCCGCGCACCCATGGTGTCGCGAATCAGCCGTAAGAAGAAGCTGATGCACGAGGTATCGAAACCGTCCTCCAGGTCCTCTGGATGCACCGCGCCCGGTCCATCGACTGCCGTGTCGCACAGGCGCGCGATGTCATACAGATAGAGTTGCCCCGCCGTTAACCAGACATCGTCAACACAGGCGACACGCACCGCAATCGCACCATCGCTCCAGTGCTCCTTTTGCACGATGTGAGGGTCGTAGACGTCAAAGCGACGGTCGGTGCGTGTGTCCTTCAGCACGACCATGCCGGTCGTGGGATCCTTGTCCAAAATGCCAAAGCGCGAAAAGTACTGTGTGTCGCGCACTTGCTCGAGTCGTTTGAGCGAAGCAGGCGAAATTGACGCTGGCGGCTCATCCACATACAGCTCAAGCAGCGTCGCGCCATGGTGGTAGGGGCGCTCAAAGAGCAGCCAATCGGTAAACGCCATGTTGTAGGCCATGATTTCGTTTTGCGAAGGTTCCTCGCAATAGCTGAGCCACGGGTCGACAATAATCTCGAACTGCTCGCGCGCCGGCTCCAGAAACTGGAACTTCCGCAGCATCCAAAAATGAGCCATGTCGGTAATATCGTTACCGACGGCCTCGGCCAGCTGCGCTCGGTCAAAAACGTGATCAGTCATGGCATCCTCCTCAAACTAATGGACCTCAATTTGAGCTTACGAGGAGGGCGGGCAACCGAGGCAAGCGCGGGCAAAATAGGCCTTTGACTGCAAACCAGATGCTAACCAAACACTTGACGGGATACTTGACCGAATGAGCGAACCGCAAAGAAACCGCAGGTAGACATAGACAGCCAACCCGCCCTTTTGAGCCAGATGCCCGCAGCCACCACAGAAACAACAGGTGACCACGGCCTAAGAAGTCGACAAATGAACACCCGTACGTCGACAAACGAGCAAATCGCTCGCAAATCCGCAAGGAGTGTCCCAGACTGCCGGCAAAAAAGGAACGTCCCCATGCCGGCACTTGGGGACGTTCCTTTTGGGCCGGCCGTTGGGGACAGCCCTTGTCGATTCAGTTGTGGACAGCGGCCTTACAGCGCCAGCGCGTCGGCGACTTCGGCGGCGCAGGCCAGGGCGTCGGCCATGGCGTTTACCACGAGCGAGCTGCCGTTGCGGGCGTCACCGGCCACGTACACCGGCACGGCATCCGCGGCGACGCCGTCAACACGCGCCGCAAGGTGCGAGCCCTCGGAAGCCATCACGGGCAGCGGGCGTCCCACGGTGGCAACGGGCACGCCAACGGCGTCGAACACACCGTGCTCCGGACCGGTAAAGCCGCAAGCGATGAGCACCAGCTGCGCCGGAACCTCGTGCTCGGAGCCCGCGATGCGCTCCGGCTTTCCCGCCGACCAGTCCAGGTCGACCACGCGCAGGCCCGCAGCCGCACCCTTCTTGTCCAGCAGCACCTCGAGGGTGTCCACGCCCCAGGCGCGCGTCTCGCCACCCATGGCAGCGATGGCCTCCTGCTGGCCGTAGTCGGTCTTCTTCACGTTGGGCCACTGCGGCCAGGGGTTACTCGCCGTGCGCTTATCGGGCGCCGCCGGCAAGAACTCAAACTGGCGCACGCTACGCGCACCCTGGCGCACCGCGGTGCCCACGCAGTCGTTACCGGTATCGCCGCCGCCAATGACCACGACATCCAGGCCGCGCGCGTCAATGGCAGGCTCGCCGCCGTCGAGCACCGAGACGGTCGAGGCCGTCAGGTAGTCCACAGCGTATACCACACCCGGGGCGTCGATGTTCGCGGCCGAAAGCCCACGCGGGGCACGGGCGCCGGCAGCCACCACAACGGCATCAAAGTCATCGAGCTTGGCCGACACCGCAGGGTCGCTTACATCAGCCTCAAGCTCAAACACAATGCCCAGCTCGCGCATGAGCGCCACGCGACGCTCGACCACGGACTTCTCGAGCTTCATGTTGGGGATGCCATACATGAGCAGGCCGCCCGGGCGGTCGTCGCGCTCAAACACCGTCACGAGGGCGCCGCGGCGAGCGAGTTCCCACGCGGCCACCAGGCCAGCAGGGCCGGAGCCCACCACGGCAACCGTGGGCGCATCCTCCCCTGCCGGCTCAAAGCGGCGCGGACCGCCGTTGGCCCACTCGTGGTCGCTGATCGCGCGCTCGTTGTCGTGGATCGTCGTGGGCTGGCCATCGACCGAGCCCAGGTTGCACGCGGCCTCGCACAGCGCCGGGCACACGCGGCTCGTGAACTCGGGCATGGGCGAGGTGAGCGACAGACGCTCGGCCGCCTCGTCCCAGCGACCGCGGTACACCAGCTCGTTCCACTCGGGAATCAGGTTGTGCAGCGGGCAGCCGCTCGGACGCGTCTTGCCAAAGCTCGCACCCATCTGGCAAAACGCCACGCCGCACATCATGCAACGGCTCGCCTGGGCGCGACGCGCGTCGTCGTCAAGTTCCACGTACAGCGGATCGAAATCGCGGCTGCGCTCCTCCACGGGGCGAAGCTCGTGGGTCACGCGATCGATATCAAGAAAAGCACCGGGCTTACCCATGGCACTTACGCCTCCTTCTTGGTCGAAGCAACAGAGCTGGCAGCGGCGGCGGTCGCAGCGCCAACACCGACACCGCCCGCCACATCAAAGCGAGCGACATCGGCAGCGTCGGCGCGACCGGTCACGATGTCAAACGCCAGCTCCTCGGCCTGCGCATGCGTCTTGCCCACGGCCTCGGCGGCCGCGACAATCGCCAGCACGCGCTCGTACTCGGTCGGGATGACCTTCACAAAGTGCTTGCTCATCGAGTCAAAGCTGTAGAGCAGCTTAATGCCGCGCGGGCTTTGCGTCGCGTCCACGTGCTCCTGGATGAGCGCGCGGATCTGCTCCAGCTCATCGGCCGTCGGGGCCTTGAGCTCAACGCTCTCGTGGTTCACGCGGGCATCGAGCGTGCCGTACTGGTCGTAGACGTAGGCCACGCCGCCCGTCATGCCGGCGGCGAAGTTCTGCCCGACCTCGCCCAAGATAAGCGCCAGACCGCCCGTCATGTACTCGCAGCCGTGGTTGCCACAGCCCTCGACCACCACCGTGGCGCCGGAGTTGCGCACGCCAAAGCGCTGACCGGCCAGGCCGTTAATGAAGCCGCGGCCGCTCGTCGCGCCAAAGAACGCCACGTTGCCCACAATGATGTTCTCGTCGAACTTATAGGTCGCATGCGGGTTGGGACGCACCGACACCTCGCCGCCCGAAAGGCCCTTGCCAAAGTAGTCGTTGGCGTCGCCGCACACGTTGAGCGTCACGCCACGCGGCAGGAACGCGCCAAAACTCTGACCGGCCGAGCCATCACAATCGATGGTAATGGAGCCGGCGGGCAGGCCCTCGGGATGTGCCTTGGTCACCGCGTTGCCCAGGATGGTACCCACGCAGCGGTTGACGTTGGCGATGTCGGCATGGAAGCGAATCAGGCGCAGGTGTGCGCGGGCATCGGCCGTGTAGGGCACAAACAGCGTGGAGTCGAGCGTCTTGTCGAGCTCGCTGTCCGCAGCCATCTGGGGCAGGAAGTGACGACCGTCGGCACCCGGAATGTGGGCACCGAACTCGCAGGTCGCGCTCGCCAGCACGGGCGACAGATCCAGCAAGTTGGCCTTGCGGTTGCCCGGCACCTCGATCTGGCGCAGGCACTCGGGATGGCCGACCATCTCGTCGATAGTACGAAAGCCCAGGCGCGCCATGACCTCGCGCAGCTGCTCGGCAACAAAGAGCATAAAGTGCTCGACGTGCTCGGGCTTGCCGCGGAAGCCGTGACGCAGACGGCAGTTCTGCGTGGCGATGCCGGCCGGGCAGGTGTCCTGCTGGCAGTCGCGCTGCATAAGGCAGCCCATGGAGATGAGCGGCATGGTCGCAAAGCCAAACTCCTCGGCGCCCAGCAGGCAGGCGACGGCGACATCGGTGCCGTCCATGAGCTTGCCGTCAGCCTCGAGCACCACGCGCGAGCGCAGGCCGTTTTGCAGCAGCGTCTGCTGAGCTTCGGCAAGACCGAGCTCCAGCGGCAGGCCAGCGTGCCAAATGGAATCGCGCGCCGCGGCACCGGAGCCGCCGTTGTGGCCGCTGATCAAGATCTTGTCGGCGGCACCCTTGGCAACGCCAGTGGCGATGGTGCCAACGCCGGCCTCGCTGACCAGCTTGACCGACACGCGCGCGCCGGGATTGGCATTCTTAAGGTCGAAGATGAGCTCGGCCAGGTCCTCGATGGAGTAGATGTCGTGGTGCGGCGGAGGCGAAATCAGGCCGATGCCGGGCGTGGACTGACGGACCTCGGCGATCCAGGGGTAGACCTTCTTGCCGGGCAGGTGGCCGCCCTCGCCGGGCTTGGCGCCCTGGGCCATCTTGATCTGGATCTCGAAGGCGCTGCACAGGTAGCGGCTCGTCACGCCAAAGCGCGCGCTTGCCACCTGTTTGATTGCGGAATTCTTGGAGTCGCCGTTGGCCAGGGGGGTCTCGCGACGCGGATCCTCGCCGCCCTCGCCCGAGTTGGAACGACCGTGCAGACGGTTCATGGCGATGGCCATGCACTCGTGTGCCTCTTTGCTGATGGAACCGTACGACATGGCGCCGGTGTTAAAGCGGCGGACAATGTTGAGCGCAGGCTCGACCTCGTCGAGCGGCACCGGGGTGCGACCGCTGTCGTCAAAGTCCAGCAGGTCGCGCAAGCGCACGGCGCGGCCGGTGCGGTGCAGACGGGCGCTGTACTCCTTAAAGGTGTCGAAGCTGTCCTCGCGGCAGGCGGTCTGCAGCAGGTAGACAGTCTGCGGGTCGATAAGGTGATCCTCGCCGCCGAGCGGACGCCACTTGGTCAGGCCCAGCGTAGGCAGCTGCGCAGGCGCCGGGCTCTTAAGGATGGCGAGCGCGGCGTCGTAGCGCTCGTTCTGTTCGCGCTCAACGTCCTCGACACCCATACCGCCCACGCGGCTCACCGTGCCGGCAAAGTACGCGTCGACAAACTCCGTGGTAAAGCCCACAGCTTCGAAGATCTGCGCGGAGTGGTAGCTTTGCACCGTGGAGATACCCATCTTGGACATGATGGAGACGATGCCCGCCGTCGCGGCCTTGTTGTAGTTGTCGATGCCCTGCTCGGCCGTCACATCCAGGTCGCCGCGCGCCGCCAGATCGCGGATGCACGCATGCGCGTTGTACGGATAGATGCCGCTCGCGGAGTAGCCCACCAGCGCCGCAAAGTCGTGCGGGGACACGGCGTCGCCGCACTCTACCACCAGGTCGGCAAAGGTACGCACGCCGGCGCGGATCAGATGGTTGTGCACGCAGCCCACGGCGAGCAGCGACGGTACGGGCACCTCGCCCGCTGCGGCGCGGTCACTCAGCACCACGATGTTCACGCCGTCGCGAACCGCAGCCTCAACGTCCTCGGCAAGCTGCTTAAGCGCAGCCTGCAGCGCGCCCTCGCCCGCGTCACGGCGGTACACGGCACGGAAGCGACGGGTCTTAAAGCCCACACGGTCGATGGCGCAGATGCGGTCGAACTCCTCCTCGTTGAGCAGCGGGCGCTCCAGGCGCACCAGCTGGCAGGCGGTGCGGGAGTCCTCGAGCAGGTTGCCGTGATTGCCCAGGTAGAGCGTGGTCGAGGTGACCATATGCTCGCGCAGGGCGTCGATCGGCGGGTTTGTGACCTGGGCGAACAGCTGGTAGAAGTAGTCGTAGAACGAACGCGTCTTCTTGGACAGGCAGGCCAGCGGCGCGTCGATGCCCATCGAGGCGAGCGGGGCCTTGCCCTGCTGGGCCATGGGGCGCACGACCTCGTCGACATCGTCCCAGTGATAGCCGAGCTTGGCCATGCGCACGGCAGCGGGTACCTCGGCATCCTCGGCGGGCGCAGACGCGGCGGGCTTGTCGAGCGCGTCGACGGTCAGCGTCTCCTCGGCGATCCAGTCGCGATAGGGTTTCTCCTTGGCATAGCGGGCGCGCAGCTCGTCGTTGTAGATCACGCGGCCGCGGGCAAAATCGACCTCGAGCATCTGGCCCGGTCCCAGGCAGCCGCTCGTCAGGATGTTCTCGGGGCGCACCTCGATGGTGCCCACCTCGCTCGCCAGCATAAAACGACCGTCGCGCGTCACGTAGTAGCGGGCCGGGCGCAGACCGTTGCGGTCGAGGGCGGCACCCAGGGTACGACCGTCGGTAAAGGCGATGGCGGCAGGACCGTCCCACGGCTCCATAAGCATGGACTGGTAGGCGTCGTAGGCACGGCGCTCCTCGCTCAGGCTTTCGTTGTGGTCCCACGGCTCGGGCAGCAGCATGGACGCGGCACGCGTGAGCGGACGACCGTTCATGACCAAAAACTCGAGCACATTGTCCAGAATCGCGGAGTCGGAACCCTCGCGGTTGATGATGGGCATCACGCGCTCAAGATCGTGCTGCAGCACGGGGCTGTACAGGTTGGGTTCGCGGGCGCGGATCCAGTTGACGTTGCCCTTGAGGGTGTTGATCTCGCCGTTATGGATGATAAAGCGGTTGGGGTGCGCACGCTCCCAGCTGGGCGTGGTGTTGGTGGAGTAGCGCGAGTGGACGAGCGCCACGGCCGTCTTGACGGCGGCGTCGTTGAGATCGATGAAGAAGCGGCGCATCTGCGTGGCAACGAGCATGCCCTTGTACACGATGGTGCGCGAGCTCATGGAGCACACATAGAAGATCTTGTCGCGCAGGGCGAACTCGGCGTCGGCCTTCTTCTCGATGGTGCGGCGGCACACGTACAGACGGCGCTCGAAGGCGTCACCGGCGGGCGTGTCATCGGGGCGGCCCAGGAAGGCCTGCAGGATGGTGGGCATGCAGGCGCGTGCCGTCTCGCCCAGATCGTGCGGGTCGACCGGCACCTCGCGCCAAAAGAGCAGCGGCACGCCAGCCTCGGCGCAGCCCTCCTCAAACACGCGGCGGGCATCCTCTACGCCCTTGTCATCCTGCGGGAAGAACAGCATGGCCACGCCATAGTCGCCCTCTGCCGGCAGAATCTGGCCGCACTTTTGAGCCTCTTTGCGGAAAAAGTGATGCGGGACCTGGAACAGGATGCCGGCGCCATCGCCGGTGTTCTTCTCGAGTCCCGTGCCGCCGCGGTGCTCCAAGTTGACCAGAATGGACAGCGCGTCGTCCAGAATCTGGTGATGGCGCTCGCCGTTGATATCGGCAAGCGCGCCGATGCCACATGCATCGTGGTCGAATTCGGGGCGATAAAGGCCCTGCTGCTGAGCGGAATCTGCCTGCATCGCGATCCTCCCCTAGATATTAGACAGTCAGTTGAATAGGCATACTAGGAGCATCGCCGGCCCGTTGTGTTTCCCACCCGTTTCGAAACAATCGCGTAACGCACGCAACAAATGGTCTCCCGGGGATGGCAGGGCTGCGTATTGTCTCGACCTGTAACACGAGGAGCCCATTTGGACGTCCAGCTGTTACAGATTGAGATTTTCTGCAGGACGGGTGTCGTTTGTCTAAATCTGTAACAGATAGAGCCAACTTCGGCCCTCAGATGTTACAGATTGAGACAATTCCCTTGATGCAAAGGGGTGGTGCAAAGGGGTCAGATTTGTTTGCACCACGTTGGTGCAGATTAACCTGACCCCAATGCACCAATCTGGCCTGCCTGCGCTACAAGGCCTTTTTGGGGCAGACCTTCGTGCACTCCATACATAGGATGCACTCCGTGCCGTTGCGACGGTCGAGCGAATTGTCCGTCACGTCGACGTCCATCGGGCACACGCGCTTGCACTTACCGCACGAGATGCATTTGTCCTTATCGCAGGTAACGCGCACGACCGCCCGCTTGGACATGGGCTTTAAAAACACCGTCACCGGGCAGATGTACTTGCAAAACGCGCGATTGTCCTTAAGGGCAAACGCGAGCGCGATGCCCACCACGTAATAGATCACATTGCCCACGATAAAGGCAATCCACATGACGTCGGCAAGGTTGGGAACGCCCAGAAGAAACAGCGCACCCGCAAAGGCGAGCGACGCCACAAAGGTCACGTAGCGCAGCCAGCCAAACGACCGACGCTCGTGCGTTGCAGGCACCTTGTACGGCAGCAAATCGAGCACCATCGCCGTCCAACACGCATAGCCGCACCAACCGCGGCCAAATACAAGCGGCCCAAAGATCTTGGCCACGGCGTAATGAATGGTCGCCGCCTCAAAAGAGCCTAAAAAGAGGTAGTACCAAAATCCCTCGATCTGCATATTCTCGTGGCACAGAAATCCCAGGTAGACAAGCATATACGTGCCGATGGCAAATTGGACCGCATGGCGCGCATACTTCCAGTTGGCAAGGTAGAGCGCCGTGCCCGCGGCCAGTGCCGTGCCAATGTAGGAGAAATTGCCGAGGTAGAACAGGTTGCCCGTGGTGCGCCACAGCACGATGGCGACCGCCTCGAAGACGATCCAAAGCAGTGCGGGAACCTTGTACTTTGCCATGCCGTTCATCCGAGGGCCTTTCTTCTTCGCAACCTTTCCTGCCATTATGCGCGCGATCGCTTGAGTGCGGGCGCAGTTCGATGACTCGGCATGTAAGGATTTTGCAGACGACTCGGGCGCGCCGACGTGCGCCGTTTCCCTCCCGCCAAATATCTCAATCTGTAACAGTTAAACCCAATTTCGGCGTCCAGATGTTACAGATCGAGATTTTTATAACCAACCAGTCTGGCCTGTCTCAATCTGTAACAGTTAGAGGGGTTTTATGCGCTCAGATGTTACAGATTGAGATGTTTCCGAGAGGCGGCTCCGAATGTCTCGATCTGTAACACGAAGGGCCGGTTTCGGCAGCCAACTGTTACAGATTGAGACAATTACGGCCCCCATTGCACCAACCATGCCTAAAATCACATTTTTGTTAGTCTTGGTTAACTTTTGAGTCTAAAACGGGTATCCTTTGCGGCGTCAAGCAAACGGCACGCACACCGTGCCAGATCAAGGAGGCCCCTATGGCGCACCAAGCAGAGCGGCAGACGATGCAACTCGCCCTTATCCGTCACGGAGAATCCGAGTGGAACAAGCTCAACCTGTTCACCGGCTGGACCGATGTCGAGCTCACCGACACGGGCCGCGAAGAGGCGGCGGCAGGCGGCCGTGCCCTCGAAGAGGCGGGTTTCGACTTTGACGTCTGCTACACCTCACGCCTTAAGCGCGCGATCCACACCCTCAACATCGTGCTCGGCCAGATGGACCGCGAGTGGCTGCCCGTCATCAAGTCCTGGAAACTCAACGAGCGCCACTACGGTGCGTTGCAGGGTCTCAACAAGGCCGATGCCGCAGCGGAACACGGCGACGAGCAGGTACTCATCTGGCGCCGCTCCTTCGATGTCTGCCCGCCGGCACTCGTGCCGGGCGACACGCGCGACCCCCACACCCAGGAGCAATACCGCGACATCGCGCCCGACCAGCTGCCCTACACCGAATGCCTCAAAGACACAATCGCCCGCGCCTGGCCCTATTTTGAGGACGAGATTCGTCCCCAGATGCTCGCCGGCAAACGCGTGTTCATCGCCGCGCACGGCAACTCCCTGCGTTCACTCATCATGAAGTTTGAGCATCTCACGCCCGAGGAAATCCTCAATGTCAACATCCCCACCGGCGTGCCGCTCGTCTACACCTTCGACACCGATTTCAACGTCCTCGACAAGCGCTACATCGGTGACCCGGCGACCATCGCCGCCAAGATCGATGCCGTTGCCAATCAGGGCAAGGCGCACAAGTAGTCCCATCTCAAGCTCAACGTGCGGCGCCGTACGACCCCTTTGCGACGCCGCGCCGTCCGCACGCAGGAGCCGACCATGCTCAACCATCTCAAACAACACTTTGGCTCACATCGCACCGGAGGCCACGGTGGCCTGGACATTGCCCGGCACATCGGCCCCGGATTGCTCGTCACCGTCGGCTTTATCGATCCGGGCAACTGGGCCTCCAACATGGCCGCGGGCTCGCAGTTTGGCTACGCGCTACTGTGGGTGGTCACGCTATCCACGATCATGCTGATCGTTCTGCAGCACAACGCTGCACACCTGGGTATCGCCACGGGCGCCTGCCTTGCCGAAGCCACGACCCGCCATCTCCCCCGCCCCGTCGGACGCGCCGTGCTCGCCAGTGCATATCTCGCAACCGTCGCCACCGCCATGGCCGAGGTCCTGGGCGGCGCGATCGCACTCCAGATGCTCTTTGGGCTGCCCATGCGCGCCGGCTGCGTCATCGTGGCGGCGACTTCGATGGCGATGCTCATGACGAGCTCCTACAAACGCGCCGAGCGCTGGATCATCGCCTTCGTTGGCATAGTGGGCCTGTCGTTTTTAGCCGAGCTCGCGCTGGTCAAAGTCGACTGGCCGCAAGCCGCCACAGGCTGGATCACGCCCAGCATGCCCACCGACTCGGCCGCCATCGTCGTCAGCGTACTGGGGGCGGTCGTCATGCCCCACAACCTCTTTCTGCACTCCGAGGTCATCCAATCCATGCACTTCGAAGGCCAAGGCGAGCAGGTTATCGAGGAGCGCCTGCGCTATGAGCTCTTCGACACGCTCTTTTCGATGGGCGTGGGCTGGGCAATCAACTCGGCAATGGTCATCCTGGCCGCGACGACCTTCTTTGCCCACGGCATCGTCGTAGACGACCTCGCCGTCGCGGCCGCCACGCTCTCCCCCATCCTGGGCCCGGCAAGCTCGATCATCTTTGCCGCAGCGCTGCTGTTCGCGGGCCTCTCGAGCAGCGTGACAGCGGGCATGGCAGCCGGCACCATAACGGCCGGCATGTTCGACGAGGAATACGACATCCACGACCGGCACTCATCGATTGGCGTGGCACTCTGCTTTGCCGGTGCAGTTGTTGCCTGCCTGGTTGTTTCGAATCCCTTTGAGGGTCTCATCTGGAGCCAGGCACTGCTATCGCTCCAGCTGCCGATCACGGTCTTCGTACTCATACGACTCACCAGCTCGCGCCGCGTCATGGGCAAATACGCCAACTCGCGCCCGCTCAACGCGCTGCTTGTAGGGATTGGTGTCGTCGTAACGGCGCTCGACGCCGTGCTGCTGGCAGGGATGTAACGAAACTGCACGCCCGCCCAGCCAAACGTCTCAATCTGTAACAGATGGAGCCAATTTCCGCCCCTTGCTGTTATAAATCGAGACAATCGGACAAATACGATCCCCTTGCACCAAAAAGAGCCCCGGCCGAAACATACGACCGGGGCCCTTGGACAGGGCTATGTTCGGCTGCTTGCCGTGTACTTGCGAGCTACTCCTCGACGAGCTCAAACTGATCGGGACCGACGCCGCACACCGGGCACACGTAATCCTCGGGCAGCTCGGGCGTGTCGACCTCAACCTCGTAACCGCAAACGGTGCACACGAACTTATACGTCTTCTTCTCCTCAGCCATGATGTTCTCCTCTCGAACGTGACTGTTGATGTACTTCACTTATCAGTATAGATTCCCAATAATATAATGCAAGTGCTTTTGAAACATTTCTAGCCTTGATACGACGAAGCCTTGGGCGGCGTCTTGCCCTTTAGGACCTTGTGATAGAAGTCATAGGTCAGCGGGGTCTCGCCGCTCAGGCGCTCGGCATCCTCGACCTCGCCGATAAACAACAGATGCGTACCCACGTCCACGGTGTCAATCAAACGGCAGCTAAACAGCGCCGCCGCATGCTCGGGCACATAGGGCATACCCAGAGCCGTCTCGCGGACCTCGTACTTGGCAAACTTGTCGTAGTCACTGCTGGTGCGAAAACCAAAATTGCCGATGTAGAGCATATCGGCCGTCTGGTCGATCACGGTCAGCGCGAACGCTTTGGCCGATGCGATGACGCTCGAGGTGACATTTTCCTTGTTCACGGCAACCGAAATGCGCGGCGGGGCGGACGTCACCTGCACCGCCGTGTTGATAACGCAGCCGGCACGCAGCCCGTCTGCCGCGGCACTCACCACGTACAGACCGCTCGGCATGGTAAAGAACGCAGTTTTGTCCATAACGATCACTCCCCTAACCTGGGTTGGAACCTCATGGATGTATGTACCCACAAAAAAGGCGGCACCCATAACGGATGCCGCCTTTGAAACATATGTGTCAGAACAGTAAGAAAGATGAGACACCCGCAGTTGCGGTGAAATAAGGACTGAATTGCCCGTCTAAAGGCCAAAGTGGTCCGTATTCCACCGCAACTTATAGAGAGCGCCTAGCGGTTGCGCTCCTTGAGCGCGCGGTCAATCTCGCGCTGGACATCGCGCTTGGCCATATCTTCACGTTTGTCGTAGAGCTTCTTGCCGCGACCGAGGCCCAGCAACAGCTTTACGCGGCCGTCGGTATTAAAGTAGAGTTCCAGCGGCACCAGGGCATAGCCGCGGTTGCGTAGCTTGCCGTCGAGGAAATCGATCTCCTTGCGGTGCAGCAGCAGACGGCGGCGGCGGTCGGGGTCACGGTTCCACACGCCACCATGGCTATAAGGGTGGATATGCAGGCCCACGAGCCAGCACTCACCGCCACGGATGAGCGCAAAGGTGTCGGTAATCTGACAGGCACGCTCACGAATCGACTTGACCTCGGTGCCGCTCAGCTCAATGCCGCACTCAAAGGTCTCATCGATAAAGTACTCGTGATGTGCCGAGCGATTCTTGGAGATGAGCTTGCGCTCGCGCTTACTGGGCATCGCCGGCCTCCTTGGCACCATCGGCGTTTGAGCCCGCCGCCTCGCGCTTGGCCTTGCGCTCGGCATTGAGCTCGGCATCGCTCTCGCGTACCAGCTTGATGATTGCCGCGCAGGCCTCCTCGCCCACCAGGTCTCGGGCGCGGACCGTCAGACGCGTCGCCTCACGCTTGTCGCCGTCGTTTGCGGCATCGGTCGCGCACATAATCAGGCAGATCGCAATCTCGGCCGAAGGCGAGGTCGGCACGCCCTGCAGGGCCAGTTCACCCATCACATGATCGTCGCTCTCATCGGCGGCATCCGGATAGGTGGCATGGATCTTATTGAGCAGACGCGTCGTATGCGAATCGCCGGGCGCCAGGCGCAGCGCCAGACGCGCGCAGCCCACGGCAGCAGAGACATTCTCGGTCTCGGGCTCCAAGAAGTACTGGCCCAAGTTGGCGTAGGCGCGGGCGGCGCACTTGCCGTCGCTCGCACGCTCCAACACCGAATACGAAAGCGACGCCCACTCCTGCTTGTCCTCGAGCGCACGGAACAGCTCGGCCAAGTCCAGACGATAGTTGCAGTTCATGGGATCCCAACGCACGGCCTGCATCAGGGCATTGCGAGCGCTCACATAATCCTGCTGGCGAATATAGGCAAACGCCATGTCGGAGTACAGGCGGTCAAACGGCACCTCGACCTGCACCAGCTCGCGCGGATCCTTCTCCACGCGGCGATAGGCCAGGCGCTCAAACTTGCTGTCGAAGCTAAAGTACTGGCGCCTCTCCTCTGTCTTGCACTCGGCGTCGATATACTCCTCGGCAAGCTCCACCAGACGCTCCAGCAGCGGCGTTGCGGTGGCCAGGTCGCCCTGCGCCAGATAGTTCTCGGCATACGTGATGTCTTCCAAGCTGATAGGCAGGTCCATGGCTACTCCTCGAACGGAACGAAACGCGGCAAACGCCGCTTGCGGTCAATACACAAAACCCGGGTCTCTTACGAGGCCCGGGCGTTCATTTTGTGGTAGCCCGTACCAGATTCGAACTGGTGATCTCCGCCTTGAGAGGGCGGCGTCCTAAACCGCTAGACGAACGGGCCATATGTAGCAAATGCAATGGCTGGGATGGAGGGAGTCGAACCCCCATTGACGGAACCAGAATCCGCTGTCCTGCCATTAGACGACATCCCAATGACTGCATCGCTGCGCTCGGCTGTGCCTTTGCGCAAGAAAGAAATATACGGGAAGTCCCGCCGTGACGCAAGCCCCAATTTTGACTTTTTTGAAATTCGGCCAAATTGGCCCAATTTCGCCCAACCCGTGAAGGACCTGTGAAGCCGACCGCTGTGCACGAAGGGCGAAACGCCGCGAGCGGTAACCGCCGACCGTTGGCAGATTCAACCGCGAAAACGATAGCACCAGGCAACACAATCGAAGTATCAATAACCGCGTAGATATCGAGGCGCCATGGACGAAGAGCTTGACTACCTATGGGAGACCCTGGGCCTCGAGATCACCGCCGGCCTTTGGCCCGAACGGGATAAAATCCACCCCACGCTGCGCCCCGCCATCACGGTGATGCAGGCGAACTACCGCCGCGCCTCGTTTTTGATCATGCGGACTTCATGGCATGCGGCACTCCCCGACCTCAAGCGCATCCAGGCAAGCCTCGTCGAGCTGTCGGGCATGCCGACCGTCATATCAGAGACGCACCTGGAGCGGCGACAGCGCGAGCGCCTGCAGCGGCAACGGATTCCGTTTATCTGCCCCGGCGTCCAGGCATATCTACCTTTTATGGGTGAAGAATACTGGAGCGGCACGCCCGACAAGCACGTAAAGGTCTACGACCCACACGAATGGGCACAGCTTGAGGACTGACAGGGTCAGGCCCGCCGGCGGAAAGTGCGCATACCCACCAACCGGAAAGCGCATCCCGGAATTTGCGTCCAGAACGGGACGCACTTTCCCCTAGAGGCCCCAAGCGGAAACCGCATCCCAGATTTCGCGCTCAAACTGGGATACGGTTTCCGCTAGCCTTCTCAACCGGAAAGCACATCCCAGAATCGGCACTCAGAACGGGACACACTTTCCGCAAGCGGCCGCTACAGCAGCGCCTCAGCCCAAGCCGCTTCCCTAAAGCCGGGGATCGCAAAGTCGTCGCCCACCAGCAATGGGCGCTTAACCAGCATGCCGTCAGTCGCCAACAGCTCGTAGCACTCCTGGTCCGTCATACCCGCATCCAGGCGCGCCTTCAGGCCCAGCTCTCGATATTTCATGCCCGACGAATTAAAGAAGCGCCGTACCGGCAGCCCCGAACGAGCAATCCAGGTCGCGAGTTCATCGGCCGCGGGATTGTCCGCAACGATATCGCGGTCGATATACTCAACCCCATGTTCGTCCAACCACGCCTTGGCCTTTTTACAGGTCGAGCACTTGGGGTATTCAACAAACAGTACGGTCATGAGGGTCCCCCTCCGTCGAGATGTCCTGCCGCGCCCGCATCACCTTACCGACGAAGCGCGTTCATGCCGATATTGTATCCAGATGTCGAGCGCGGAGCCCGCGACACCCTACCCCATCTCGCGCATCCAGCGATCGAACGTCCCCACGCATACGCCTAGGCGCTTGGCCGCCTGACTGCGCGTGATGTCGCCCGCCTCGTACGTATCGCGCACCAACTCAAATTGCGGAGGGCGCGGCTTACGAGGCCGGCCAAAGCGCACGCCGCGCGCCTGTGCCGCCGCGATGCCCTCGGCCTGGCGCCGGTGGATGTTCTCGCGCTCTACCTGTGCCACGTAACTCAGCAGTTGCAACACGATGTCGGCGATCAGCGTACTCGTCACATCGAACCCGCCGCAATCTCGGGCGCGCGTGTCGAGCAGCGGCATGTCGAGCACCACGATAGCAGCGCCGAGTTCTTTGGTTATGCGCCGCCATTCCTCAAGAATCTCGCTATAGTTGCGCCCCAACCGATCAATGGAAAGCACTACCAGTACATCGCCGGTGTCCAGCGCACACAGCAGGTCGCGATACCGCGGGCGATCGAAATCCTTGCCGCTCGCGTGATCGGCAAAGATGTTCGCCGGCTCCACGCCATAGGCGCCCAGCGCATCCAGCTGCCGATTCAGATTCTGATCACGCGAACTCACCCGCGCATACCCATAGACCGTTGCCATGTCATCCCCGCTCTCTCGTAAACCTGCCAAAAAGGGACAGGTTTATTTTGGTAGGTTTTATCTCCCATATCGCAGGTGGAAGGACAAGCGAGCGCGCGGTCAGACGATTGAACAGCCACATAAAAAGGGCGGCCCAAAGACCGCCCCCACTCTCTATCGGCCACCAAGCCCCGGCTAGTGGATAAGCTTAAAGTCCAGATGTCCACGCGTGGTATTGACGCGCGAAACCTCGATAACCACGCGCTGTCCCAGCTCATAGCGGGTCCCCGTGTCGGCACCCGTGAGCGTGAGCGCGTCCTCGTCAAACTCGAACCACTCGTTGCCCAGACTCTTAATCGAAACCAGGCCCTCGACCTGCGTCAGATCCAGGCGCACAAACAGGCCCATGCTGCTGACCCACGAGATGGTTCCGGTATAGCGCTCGCCCAGGCGATCCTCGTAGTACTGGGCAATCTTGATCTTTTGCGTCGCGTGGCTGGCCGCGTCGGCAGCGCGCTCAGCATCGCTGCAGGCGCGGCAGATCTGCGGCAGAATGCGTGGCAGCGACTCGCGACCCTTACCGATCAGCCGCGGCGTACGCACCAGGGCGTCTTTGCCGCCCAGCTGCTCGTAAGCCAATTGCAACTTGAGCACGCGGTGCACCACCAAATCCGGGTAGCGGCGAATGGGGCTCGTAAAGTGGCAGTAGCACGGCGCAGCAAGCGCAAAGTGGCCCTCGTTGCGTGGCTTGTACAGCGCGCGCTGCATACTGCGCAGCAGCAACGTGTTGACGAGCGGCGCGTTAGCCGTACCGGCCGCGGCATCAACCGCCGCCTGTAGCTCGTCGGGGCTTCCCAGCGCGATGCCGGCCGCGCGACGGTCATCGATAATCCCCAGCTGCGCCAGCGCCACGGCGGCACCGTGCAGGCTGTCGGGGCTGGGGTCATCGTGCACGCGATAGCAGGCTTCAATGTCGCGGTCGGCCAGCCACTCGGCCACGCACTCGTTGGCGAGCAGCATGGCTTCCTCGATCAGCGATGTGGCGCACGAACGCTCACGCGCCACGATCTGCACGGGCACGCCATCCTCGTCCAGCAGGGCACGGATCTCGGCCGTATCGAAGTCGACCGAACCACGTGCACGGCGAATGCGGCGGCGAAGCTCTGCAAGCTCGTTGGCGGCAACGAGAAAATCGCCCAGGTCGACGTTGTAGCCGCGAGCGGTCTCCTCGCACGCAAGCCCACGCTCGAGCGCCTCCTCGCGCGAGGCCTCGGCAGCCGCAACATCCTCGGCGGCGCCTTCCAGCACCGAATACTCCACCGCGCCGGCACGCACCAGCAGCGCCTCGGCGCCGTCATAGTCCATGCGCACGCGCGAGCGAATCACGCTGGGATAGGGATCGTACCGGCGAACGCGGCCCTGCGCGTCGAGCTCGATGTCGACGGTAAACGCCAAGCGATCCTCGTCGGGACGAAGCGAGCACAGGTCATTGGACAGGCGCTCGGGCAGCATGGGAAGCACGCGGTCGGCCAGATACACCGACGTCGTGCGATGACGGGCCTCAAGGTCGATATGCCCGTCCCATGCCACATAGTGCGAGACGTCGGCGATATAGACGCCCAGCTTGTAGCCACCCTCGGGCGTGCGCTCCAGCGAGATGGCATCGTCAAAGTCGCGCGCGTCGACCGGGTCGATTGTAATGACAAAGCGGTCGCGCAGGTCGCGGCGAAGCGGGTCTTTGAGTGCTGCGGTCACATCAAGCGAAAGCGACTCCGCCTCTGCCAGCGCGGCCTCGGGGTAGCTGTCGGTATAGCCATAGCGCGCCATCACATATTGAACGCCCAGGTCGGGCGCATCATCGCCGCCAATGCGGCGCTCGATGGTCACCGTGCCCGATTCCAGGCGCGTCGGATAGGTCAGAATGCGCGCAACGACGACATCACCGGGGTGAACGCCCAGGCGCTCCGCCGAGGCGTCCTCGGGCAAAATAAAGAAATCGGCCTTAAGACGAGAATCGAGCGGCTCGATTACCCCGAGCGGACCGGCGGTCTGATACGTGCCCACCACGCTGATGGCGGCGCGCTCGACAACGCCCTCGATCACGGCACGGCGCTCACCATGCGGGCTGTTCTTAATGCTCACGGCAACAGTATCGCCATCCATGATCTCGCGCTTGCCGCGGCCCATGACCTTGTAGTCGCCATTCTCGGTTACAACGTAGGCACTGTGCTCATGGAGTTGCACGCGCCCGGTCAGACTCGGACGACGCTCGCTGCGCACCGGCCCGCGCTTATTGCGGGCCCCGCGCTTATGCTTGTTATTGCGCCCCATGGCGCCTCCTTACTATCAATGGTCGTTTGCTCCCCAAGAGTCTACCCAAATGATCCCTGCCGTCCCCTAGGGAACAAAAAACGGGCCGCCCCAAAAGAGACGACCCGTTGGAAGGAACGAATTCCGGCCAAGCCTACACGCGCAGGTAGCGGCGCATAGCGATGGCAGAACCAAAGAGACCGATCAGCACGCCGACTAGAATCAGCGCGGCGTAGGTCATCAGGTAGTACTGCATCGGCAGCGCAAACGACATCCAGCCGATGCTCTCCTGCAGACGCGGAACCACCAGGTTGCGCAGCAGCTCCAGCACGCCGATGGAAAGCAGCGAGCCCAAAATGGCCTGCAGCACGCCCTCGGTAATAAACGGCCCGCGGATGAAGCCGTTGCTGGCGCCCACCAGGCGCATGATCGCAATCTCACGACGACGCGCCGTAATGGACAGGCGAATCGTGTTATTGATAAAGATGAATGCGATAAAGGTCAGTAGGCCGACGAGAACCACGGCGGCGATACGGATGTAGTTCGTCACCTGGAACAGGCGGCTTACTTCTTCCTGGCCATACAGCACGCTCGCGTTGACGTCACCGTCGTCCGCGATCTTCTGGAAGTCGGCGTTCTTCTTGAGTTTCTTAGCCGTGCTCTCGACCTGAGACGGATCGTCCATCTCAATGGCGAACGAAGCCGGCAGCGGGTTCTGGCCGTCGAGTGCGCTCATGGTGGCGTCGGCGTTACCCGACATCTTGCTCGTGTACTCGGCCAGCGCGTCGTCCTTGTCCTTATAGGTCACGGACTTGACGTTGCTCCACGTCTTGAGCTCGGCCTCAAAGGCCTGAACGTCTGCCTGGTCGGCATCATCGCTGATAAAGGCGTTGATGACAACCTGATCCTCGACGGTGCCGATCACGGAGTTCAGCATCGCGGAACCCATAATGAACAGGCCGATGATAAACAGCGAAAGGAAAATCGTGATGACGGCGCCGAGCGAGGTGGTCCAGTTACGGAAGAAGTGACTGACCGCCTCTTTGAACGAGTAGCCCACGTTAGTTGGTGCCATAGTTGCCGTAACCTCCCCTCTCCTGGTCGCGGATTACGTGGCCGCCCTCGAGGGCGATCACGCGACGGTGCATGCTATCGACCATCTCGCGGTCGTGCGTAGCGACGATTACGGTGGTGCCGGTGCGGTTAATGCGCTCGAGCAGCTTCATGATGCCCAGCGAAATCGCCGGGTCGAGGTTGCCCGTGGGCTCGTCGCAGATCAGCAGCGGCGGGCGGTTGACCATAGCGCGGGCGACGGCCACGCGCTGCTGCTCGCCACCGGAAAGCTGGTCGGGCAGTGAGTCCATCTGGTCGGCCAGACCGACCAGACGCAGCACCTCGGGCACCTGGCTGCGAATGACGCCCTTGGGCTTGCCGATGCACTGCAAGGCAAATGCCACGTTTTCGTAGGCGGTCTTTTGCGGCAGGAGCTTAAAGTCCTGGAACACGGCGCCGATCTGGCGGCGCAGGAACGGAACCTTGCGGTTCTTGATCTTCATGAGGTCCTGGCCGGCGACCAGAATGCGGCCGCTCGTCGGCTTGACGTCACGGTTGAGCGTCGATAGCAGCGTGGTCTTACCCGAGCCGGAGTGACCAACCAAAAAGACGAACTCGCCCGGATAGATCTCGATGTTGATGTCGTCGAGTGCGGGCTTGTTGGGCTGCGCCGGATAGATCTTGGTGACGTGCTCCATAAGGATGACGGGCTCGACACCGGCCTGCTTGGCCATCTTCTTGCGGCTGGCCTGCGG
>CAKTWW010000032.1 GCA_934630855.1 uncultured Collinsella sp. | reverse complement strand
CTAGACTGTTTAGCCGCCCTGAAGGTATATGCAGGGAGCATGTGATCACAGGGCTTGAAAAGAAAGTTGAGCAAACACTGTGTCTGATCAACAGCAAGAAAACGAAATAACGATGGCGCAAACCGCTCCCGCTGCACCGGTCGCGTCGGACCAGGTCGCGATGCCCACGCCGACCCAGGCTTCTGCCGCTGAGGCTCTTAAGGCTGCCCCGGCAACCGCGCCCGCTACGGCTGAGAAGGCCGTGCCTGCCGCATCCTCCGCTGGCGAGGACGCCGCGCCCACAAAGCCCAAGCGTACGCGCCGTGTGGCTAAGCCGGCGGCGGACGGTGAGGAGACCGCAAAGCCCAAGCGCCGTACCACGCGCACGGCGCGAGTCAAGCGCACCGTTGCGACCGACCCCTCCGCGCCGGTTTCCGACGAGGTTGCGCAGGCCCGCGCGCTGGCGCAGATTAGCGAGGCCCAGGTTGTGCGCGCCCGTCGTCGCGCTGCCGAGCGCGAGGCCGCGGCTTTGACCGAGCTGGCGGCTCCGTCTGCGTCTGAGGCGCCTTCGGCTCCCGAGGCTCGCGTTGCCGATCAGTCGGCGGAGAAGCCGGCTTCCCGTACACGTCGCCGTGCCACCCCCAAGGCCCAGCAGGATGCCGAGCAGGCGGCCCCCGAGGCCGTCGAAGCTCCGACTCGTTCCGCAGCGGGGGAGAGCGCGCAGGCCTCTGGTTTTGCAACGCCCTCCGAGGCCAGCGAGGCTCCTGTCGTCGACCCCGCCCTGCGTCCGCATCGTCGTGGCCGCAAGCCCAAGGCTTTCGTGGAGGCCGAGAAGGCCGCCGCTGCCGCAGCCGCAGCTCAGGCAGCAGCAACAACTGCCGAGCCCGCGCCTGCAGCCGACGCTCCTGCCCAGGAAGCCGCAGCCTCCGAGACCGCCGCACCCGCCGAGGGCGAGTCGGCCGATGTCCGTCCCGGTCGCAGTCGCCGCACGGCCGCTAAGCGCGCGACCAAGGCAAAGGGTGCGAAAAAGGACGCCTCCGAGGATGCTGCCAACGAGGCCGCCGAGGCAACTGACGCCGCCCCCGAGTCCGAGAATGCCGATCAGCCGGCAAGCGAGAAGCCCAAGCGCACACGCAAGAAGTCCGCAAAGGCCAAGGCCGCCGAGCAGCGGGGCGAAGCCGAGGCCGGCTCCGACACCGACACTAAGTCCGGCGGCGAGGCCCCGGCCAATGCCGATGCCCCCGCAGCCGAGGGCGCCGCGTCCGCCGAGACCGAAGAGAACGCCCGCCCCAACCGCCGTCAGCACAAGCGCAACGATGAGCGCAACGACCGCAAGGACGAGCGCAACAACGATCGTCGCAACCGTCAGCGCGACCGCAAGCAGCGCAACAAGGAGCGCAACGCCGCCCCGACCGAGCCCACGCTTTCGCGCGAGGAACTCGCGGCCATGAAGGTCGCCGAGCTGCGCGAGAAGGCCAGGGAGTTCGAGATCGAGACGACCGGCAAAAAGAAGGCCGAGCTCGTCGAGGAGATCTACACCACCGCCGCGAAGGCCGAGGGCTTCCGCGACATCAAGGGCATCCTGCAGATTCGCCCGGACAGCTCCGGCATCATCCATGCCCACGGCTACATGAAGTCCAACGACGACGCCTTCGTGCCCGCATATCTCATCCGCTCCGCGCGCCTGCGCACGGGTGACGTCATCGAGGGCTCGCTGCGTCCTTCGCGCGGTGGCGACAAGCGCGCCGGCCTCGCCAAAATCACGACCGTCAACGGCCTGGATCCCGAGCAGATTCGCAACCGCCCCAAGTTCGGCGACCTCACGCCGGTCTATCCCAACGAGCCGCTGCGCATGGAGCATGGTAAGGATTCCATCACTGGTCGCGCCATCGACATCGTGTCGCCGATCGGCAAGGGTCAGCGCGGCCTGATCGTGTCGCCGCCCAAGGCCGGCAAGACCACGATCCTCAAGAAGATCTGCCAGTCCATCTCGATCAACAACCCCGAGGTGCACCTCATCTGCCTGCTCGTCGACGAGCGCCCCGAAGAGGTCACCGACATGCAGCGCTCCATTAAGGGCGAGGTCGTTGCCTCCACCTTCGATATGCCTGCCGACAACCACACCCGCGTTGCCGAGCTCGTGATCGAGCGCGCTAAGCGCATCGTGGAGCTGGGTGGCGACGTCGTAGTGGTGCTCGACTCCATCACGCGCCTTGCCCGCGCCTACAACTTGGCCGCTCCCGCCTCGGGCCGCATCCTGTCGGGCGGCGTCGATTCGGCGGCCCTCTATCCGCCCAAACGCTTCCTGGGTGCTGCCCGCAACATCGAGAACGGCGGCTCGCTCACCATCCTGGCATCCGCCCTCATCGACACCGGCTCCAAAATGGACGAGGTCATCTTTGAGGAGTTCAAGGGTACCGGCAACATGGAGCTCAAGCTCGACCGCGATCTGGCCGACCGCCGCATCTTCCCGGCCATTGACCCCGTCGCCTCGGGTACGCGCAACGAGGATCTGCTGGTCGACGAGCAGATGCGCCCGTTTGTCTTTGGCCTGCGCCGTATCCTCGCCGGCATGAACAATACCGAGCGCGCGGCCGCGTCGTTTATCAAGGGCCTCAAGGGCACCAATACCAACCAGGAGTTCCTGGTTCGTTCGGCCAAAAAGCACAGCGATTACGAGCAGACGTTCTAGGCCGTTTGCCGTTCGCGAAAGCCGATATACGCTCTTTTGAAGGGTCGGGGTTTGCGCCCCGACCCTTTTGCATTGTGTCGCTGGACGCATTATTTGACCTTGGGACCGGCAACCAGCGCCTTTCGCGTTTCAATCCGACATCTTTGCTTGCAATCGAGGGTGTGGTTTCGCATAATAGCTTTTAAGCTTCGCGACGGAAAACGCAGATGAAACGAACCATATACCGTTGCTTTGGGGCCCAGGCCCCGCTTCATCTTCTCTCGCGCAGCCAACTGAATGATGCGATTTGGGTGCTGGAAGATGGGGAGAGCTCATGGCTTCTTCTGATGCAACACAACGAGCAGTCCTTGCTGGACTTTCCTGCGGAATCGGCCTTGCCGCTCCCGTGGTGATGTACGCTGCTACGCTGCCGTTTTCGCCGGTGAACGAGACGGTGGTCGCGGGCGCTGTTCCCTTTGCCGTGGGTGCCGTGGCGGGCGTGGGAATCTATGCCGCTTCGCTGGGTATTTCTGAATATCGTGCCCAGCATGCCGAGCGCCTGTTCGAGCCCGACGCCATGGGTGGCGCCGCTCAGTTTGGACGGACCCACAACGAGTTCAAGACTGCCTCGATGCCGGCTCAGCAGTATGCCGCCCCTCAGGCCGCCGCGTCTGCCGGTCAGCCTAATGCCGCGCAGCCTTCCTCGGTCTTTTCCGGCCTGACCGGTGCCTTCCAGCGCCGCCATGCCGACGACGGTGTCCCCACTATCGCCCGCGCCGCAGATGCCATGAGCGAGGCCGACGCCTGGTCCATGATCGACAGCATGCTCGACGACGATTCGCCGGTCAGTTGCGACCCCGCGCGCTCGCGCGACGTCTACCAGGTCGCCATCGACGAGTTGACCTACGGCGGACAGACCGGTTCCTACAACCGCGATGACATCGCTGCCGCCGCGCGCGCCGTTTCGGGCTCTCAGGCCGCGCCTGCGGGCAGCACGGCCGCCTTTGTGGCGCTCGTGGCCAACGCCGCCGCCAACAACGCTGCGTCGGGCAACGGCGCGTATTCCGCTGCGTCGGGCACCGGCTATGCTGCTTCCGGCGCCGAGTACGCCGCGCCGGGCACCGGCTACGCTGCCCCCGGTGCTGCGTACGCTTCGGCTCAGACCATTACGTACGACACCGCCGTGCCCGTGACTCCGGCATCCGTGGTCGACCCGTATGCCGACGAGCCCTTGGCCGTCGACGACGAGGAGACCATCGCGGCCCGCCGTGCTGCCGAGAGTTCGCTGTGGGGCGCTCCCGCCCAGCAGCAGACAGCAGGGGCGGTGCCGTACAACACCAACATTGCCAATATGCCCATCATCACCGACGCCGCCGCCACGGCCATCGACCTCGATGACCTGGACGAGCCGGTGATCTCGAGCGTCATGCCGTATGTGGTAGCTGCTCCGGCAGATGCCCCCGTTTCTGCGAACCAGTCCGTCGCAGTCGACGAGTCCGCCGACGCTTCCGCCGAGGAAGACGTGCCCATGGCCGATTACACCGGCCATGAGGGCATGTGGGCAGCCGCAGCCGCAATCCTGGATGAGATCAGCGAGCCTGCTCCCGTGGCCACTTTCGTGCCCGCTCCTGCCCCCGCGCCCGCGGCTCCCACCTATGTCGGCCGCCACAGCGCCGTGTTTCCTGAGGACACCGCTCGCATCTCCCGCGAGGGTATCGAGCGTGCCGAGGCCATTGCCGCCGGCGTCATTGAGAACCGCCGCCACGAGCGCGTCAACCAGATTCTCGAGGAAGAGATCAATCGCGTTGAGTCTGCCGCGGTGAGGCGCACGGGCCGTGCGTACCTGAGCGTTATCGAGGGCGGCACCGCCAGCCTCGAGCCGCTCTGCGCGGAGGCATAGCGTCTGCATGGTGAAAGTCGATCGCAGGTGGGCAATCGCTGCCTGCCTTATGGTGTTGCTCATTTGGGGCAATTCGATGGTTCCCGGTACGGGGTCCGGCTCGCTGAGCCTGTCGATCATGGAGGCCGTTCGCGGCTTTCTGCGCGGCATGGGGCTTCCGTATGAGTGGGTGACCAACTTCGTCGTGCGCAAGTGTGCGCATTTTACCGAGTACCTTGTGCTCGGCATCCTGGCGACGCACGCCTTTGACATTGAGGGTCGGCGCACCTTTGACGTGCTGCTTCCCACGGCGGTGTTTCTGCTGCTGATTCCCTCGATCGACGAGACGATCCAGCTCTTTGTGCCCGGTCGCGCCGGCATGATCACCGATGTGTTGATCGACTGCTGCGGAGCCGCGACTGGCGTGGTTCTCCGATACCTTCTGCGATCGCTCATATGCGCCAAAAAGGCCGCCTAGGACACGTTGCTTGGTCCTAGGCGGCCTTGTATATTTGATGGGCTTATACGGAGCGTGGCGGCGTCATCCCGTGGGTCGGGCTTGCCTCTCGCCGTAGCGCCCCTTTGCCGCGTCTCTACTGCAAAAGCGCAGCGGCACCCAGGGCCAGGCAGCCCATGATGCCCTGCTTGCCATCGAGGCTGTTGTTGACGATATAGGTGTCGATATCGTTGACCTTGGGCGTGACGATGTAGCCGTTGAGCATCTCGGAGCACTTTTTGCGGGCAAGCGGCACGATGGGGGTGTGGTCGGCCACGCCGCCGCCGATGATGATCTTCTGCGGCGCATAGCACAGCGTGTAGGTCATGAGCGCCTGTGCCAGATAGCCGGCGAGCAGGTCCATGGCCTCCGGGCCGTCGGCCATCTCGCCGGCAGACTTACCATCCCAGCGCTTTTTGACGCCAGGACCGGCAATGAGGCCCTCTAGGCAGTTGTCGTGGAAGGGGCAGCCGCTGTGCTCGCCGATGGTATCGCGGGGGTCGCGCGTGACCAGGATGTGGCCGGCCTCGGGGTGCATCATGCCATGCACGAGCTGGCCGCCCGAGAGCACGCCGGCGCCCACGCCGGTGCCGATTGTTAGGTAGACCACGTCGGTAAGACCCTTGGCGCAACCAAAGGTGACCTCGCCCAGGCAGGCGACGTTGACGTCGGTGTCGTAGCCGCAGGGGATGTTGAGCTCATTTTGGATGGTGCCCAGCAGGTCAAAGTAGCGCCATGCGGTCTTGGGCGTCTCCAGGATCTTGCCGTACTGGGGCGAGGCAGGGTTGACCGCGGTGGGGCCAAAGGCGCCGATGCCCAGGGCGGCAATGCCCTTGTCTGCAAACCATGCGTTGACGGCCTCGACGGTCTCCTGCGGGGTCGTGGTCGCGATCTGCTCGCGCTCCAAGACCGTACCGTCCGCATAGCCCGTGGCGCATACCATCTTGGTGCCGCCGGCCTCGAGCGCTCCGATAAGCTGCTACTCTGCCATAGTGTTCCTCTCTCAGGGATGAGTTGCTCCACCTCTAAAGTATAGCGCTCTAAAAACTATAAGAAAGCGCTATAAAAAAGAAACCTCGCAGCCCAACGGGTTCGCGAGGTTTCTTTGGTGCCTTTAGTTGCTGGGCCGTCCTTACCCGCGCGGCTTGATTTTATCACGCAGCGACTTGAGGTTCTCCAGCGCGGCGTTGAGCGTTTCATCGCGCTTGGCAAAGTGGAAGCGGATCAGGTGGTTGACGGGCTCGCGGAAGAAGCTGGAGCCCGGCACCGCGCCCACGCCCACCTTGGAGGCCAGGTCCTCACAGAAGTCGAGGTCGCTGTCGTAGCCAAACTCCGAGATGTCCATCATCACGTAGTAGGCGCCCTGCGGCACGTTGTGCTCAAGGCCGATGCTATCGAGACCCTGGCAGAACAGGTCGCGCTTGGCGGTGTAGAGGTCGAGGACCTCCTGGTAATAACTGTCGTCGAAGTTGAGGGCGGTGACGACGGCCTCCTGCAGAGGAGCGGCGGCGCCCACGGTGAGGAAGTCGTGGACCTTCTTGATGCGCTCGGTAATCTCGGCCGGGGCGATGGTGTAGCCCAGGCGCCAGCCGGTGATGGAGTAGGTCTTGGACAGCGAGCTGCAGCTGATGGTGCGCTCGAACATGCCGGGCAGCGTGGCCATATAGACATGCTCGTGGGGCGCATAGACGATGTGCTCGTAGACCTCGTCGGTGATGCAGTAGGCGTCGTACTTTTTGCACAGGTCGGCGATAAAGGTGAGCTCCTCGCGCGTGAAGACCTTGCCGCAGGGGTTGGATGGGTTGCACAGGACGATCGCCTTGGGGTCGTTGTCGCGGAAGGCCGCCTCCAGGACCTCGCGATCGAAGTCGAACGTGGGCGGGTTCAGCGGCACGTAGATGGGCTCGGCGCCCGAGAGGATCGTGTCGGCACCGTAGTTCTCGTAGAACGGTGAGAAGATGACGACCTTGTCGCCGGGGTTCGTGACCGTCATCATGGCGGCCATCATAGCCTCGGTGGAGCCGCACGTGACCACGATGTTCTCGTTGGGATTAACCGGCATGCCCATAAAATGCTCCTGCTTGGCCGCGAGCGCTTCGCGCATGGCCTGCGAGCCCCAAGTGATGGAGTACTGGTGGTAGAGGGGCTTGGGGTCGGCGGCGATGGTGCTCAGGCTCTCGAGCAGCTGCGCCGGGGGATCGAAGTCGGGGAAGCCCTGCGAGAGATTGACGGCGCCGTACATATTGGAGATGCGCGTCATGCGGCGGATGACCGAATCGGTGAATGTCGCCGTGCGGTTGGAGAGTTCTTTCATGCCTGTCCTTTCGAGCATTTGCGGTGGGGCAAGTTTACTCCTATGAAACCGATGGGATTTGCTCGAAACCGGCTCGAAAAACTCTTTTCAAAATTCTTGAAAATTGGGGCTTGCATCGCGTGGCGTTCCTTGCAATAATAGTCGAGCGCGAAGCGCACAGGACACGGTGGGTGTAGCTCAGTTGGCTAGAGCGACGGGTTGTGGTCCCGTAGGTCGAGGGTTCGAGTCCCTTTACCCACCCCAGTTCTTGCTTCGTGTTGATATCGGGTCGTTAGCTCAGTTGGTAGAGCAGGGGACTCTTAATCCCAAGGTCCAGGGTTCGACCCCCTGACGGCCCACCACACGATATCTCCTCTAAAGTCCGCCACAACGGACTTTAGCTTTGGGTCGTTAGCTCAGTTGGTAGAGCAGGGGACTCTTAATCCCAAGGTCCAGGGTTCGACCCCCTGACGGCCCACCAAAGTATGTTAAAGCGACTGGCTTCGGCTGGTCGCTTTTTTGTTGACCTCACATGGGGTCGAACCCGTCGGGGCGTGGAGCGCCGCGGCGACCGCCTGCGCGTTGCTCTATGAGCTCCTGGCGGCGTGTCTGTACGGCAAAGTAAGCCTGGGCGAGTGCAATTTCCGGTTTGTTCGGGTCTCCGTTCTGGGCGATTAAATAGCATGCGTAGCGAGTCAGTTTATAGTCCTTGACGGCTTTTTGTCCTATTCCGGTTGGGACTATTTTGCTGGTCTCAGCAAAATAGGAAACAACTGGCATTTCGTTGACTTCACACGATGCCATAGCCCTCTTTATCGCAGTCTCAAAATTTCGCCATTGGGTATATCCGAGGGGTTCCATTAAATCTCGTGCGAGCCAATACTCAACATCGTCTTCCGTATGGGCGTAGCTATTAAGTTCGACGCGCCACTTCTCGATATCTCTACTGTCCATTTCTCTTCCTCTCTAGTCCTATGTCTACACGGCTGTGCCCGCTCTATATTCAGAATAAGAATACGCGGTCGTGCGGACACGATTGGGCCCCGCGAGCGTATACGGGGCCCATAAATATCGAGAAGTTGTGCTCTGTTCTAGATGGGTACCAGCTTAGTCCGCTCGATAGTGCGATCCGAGGCTTTCGGTTCGCTTGCGCATGGCTTTGACCATCTCGGTTGCCAGCTTAATTTGCGATTGCAGGCGGGCGAGGGCCGCGATTTGGCTGTCCTTGGCGTTTTGCATACTTAGGGTTGCGGACTCGAACGTCAGACCTTCAAGCTCTTGCAGCGCTGAGGAGAGGCTCGCCTCGGTGCGGTTGATCATGCAGTGGGTGCTCATCGTGTGTTTGAGGCTACGGCTTAGGCGCTCGGCATCTGCCTTGGCGAGGCCGCGCTGGGGGAGGGCGACATCCGTCTTCAGGGGCGCCTCCGGGGCTTCCTGCGCCGCCCGCGCCGCCGAAGCACCCGCAATCCGTCCGAACACGATGCCGTTGGCGCTAGACAGGCCGCCAATGCGGTCGGCGCCGTGCATGCCGCCTGTAGCCTCGCCGCAGGCGTAGAGACCCGCAACACCGGTCGCGGCTGCCTTGTCGATCTTGATGCCACCGTTGGAGGCGTGGGCGTACATCGCCACGCGCATCTCATCGGTCGGGGCAATGCCGTGCTCGTCCTGGAGCCACGTGGCAAAGGTCTGCACAAACTCGGGGACGTCCTCACTGGGGAAGTCGTAATGCAGTGCTAGGCCCTCGGCGCCCGCTTGGTCGATGGCGAGGTCGATAGCGCGAGAATCCAGACGCGAAGTGAAGGGGCCGTATCCGGAGCGCTGTTCGAGCAAATCGTCGAGTTTATCGTTGGCGATATCGACCGATTGGTCGAACTTGACGTAGCGCCAGGTCTTCTCGTTAAAGACGAGGTTGCGCTTGGGCTCAATGAAGCCGGGCATCATCTGCATGAACTCTATATTGGTAAGCGACGCGCCATGTGTTTGGGCGATGGCTTGGGAGGAGCTGAGTACATCGGCCGAAGTGAGACTGCGCTCGAACAGACCACCTGTGCCGCCGGCTGCGATGATCGTGGCCTTAGCTATCACAGGCACGAGATGCTCGTTTGCGCGGTCGTAGAGCACGGCCCCGGTGATTCGTCCGTCCGTGGCCTCAACAAGGTCGATAAGCTCGTGGCGGGGGAGCAGGCGAATGCCGAGTGATTCGATCTGGGCTGTCAGAGCGTCCTCAAGGGGCTTGCGGGTCAGGCCGCGCCACATACGCGTCTTATGGTCAAAGCAGGGGATAAATTGCTTTTGCTGGGCGCTCTCGGCGCTTTGCGGTCGCTGGAGTTCAACACCCAGATCCTGTTCGAGCCACTGGATCGCTTGAGGAATGCCGTGGACAAACGTCTGGACGAGCTCGGGGTCGGCCACACCACCACCGACGGCCTGGATGGTGTCGATGAGGTCCTGCTCGTCGGCTTCGTCGACGGGCCCGATAAGGCCGAGGCCCCACGTGCCCGGAAAGAAGCTCGATCCGCTCATGGTCTTGCCGGCGCTCGCAATGGCGACGGTAGCGCCTGCGCGTGCCGCCTCGATGCCGGCACAGAGGCCCGCAATGCCAGATCCAATTACCAGTACATCAGTCGATTCCATCGGATTCCTTTCTCGTCCGGCGCATTGTCGCACGGGCGCTCGCCAAAGGCATCGAAAAGATTTCGTTAATCGGTAAAGGGCCGATATCGCAGGTGGGCGTCGCGAACACTTGAACGATCAGCTCCATCCCTCATCAAGCTGCGGTGGAATATGGACTGTTTTGACTCGTATAAGGGCTAATCAGTCCGTATTTCACCGCAACTGATATATCGGCGTTGGTTACCCTCGGGAATAAAAAAGAGCCGCTACCCAGGTGGATAGCGGCTCGTAAGCTCAACTATATGAGCATCGCGCGGGCGCGATTAGGCCTTGAGGGCCTCCTCGACGGCGACAGCGCAGGCGACGGTGGCACCGACCATGGGGTTGTTGCCCATGCCGATGAGACCCATCATGTCGACGTGCGCAGGCACGGAGGAAGAACCGGCGAACTGGGCGTCGGAGTGCATACGGCCCATGGTGTCGGTCATGCCGTAAGAGGCAGGGCCGGCGCCCATGTTGTCCGGGTGCAGGGTACGGCCAGTGCCGCCACCAGAAGCGACGGAGAAGTACTTCTTGCCAGCCTCGATGCGCTCCTTCTTGTAGGTGCCAGCGACGGGGTGCTGGAAGCGCGTGGGGTTGGTGGAGTTACCGGTGATCGAGATGTCGACGTTCTCGTGCCACATGATGGCAACGCCCTCGCGGACGTCGTCGGAGCCGTAGCAGTTAACGGCAGCGCGGGGACCATCGGAGTAGGGGATGGTCTCGACGACCTTGAGCTCGCCCGTGTAGTAGTCGAACTGGGTCTTCACATAGGTGAAGCCGTTGATGCGGGCGATGATCTGAGCAGCGTCCTTGCCCAGACCGTTGAGGATGACGCGCAGCGGCTTCTTACGAGCCTTGTTGGCGTTCAGAGCCAGGCCGATAGCGCCCTCAGCGGCAGCGAAGGACTCGTGGCCGGCCAGGAAGGCGAAGCACTCGGTGTCGTCGGAGAGCAGCATAGCGCCCAGGTTGCCGTGGCCCAGACCGACCTTGCGGTCCTCGGCGACGGAGCCGGGAACGGTGAAGGCCTGGATGCCCTCGCCGATGATGGCAGCAGCCTCAGAAGCGGACTTGGCGCCACGCTTGACAGCGAGAGCGCAGCCGAGGGTGTAGGCCCACTCAGCGTTCTGGAAGGCGATGGACTGGGTGTTGTTGACGATCTCACGCGGGTTGAAGCCCTTGTCGGTGCAGATCTGCAGAGCTTCCTCGAGGGAGGCGATGCCGTTGTCGGCGAGGCACTTGTTGATCTTGCCAGCGCGGCGCTCGTAACCTTCGAACGTAACAGTCATAGTTATTTCCCTCCCTTTCTACTCGTGAACCGGGAACACGCTGGCGACGGAGTGAGTCTCCTCGTCGGTGCGCGGGTCGATGTACTTGGCAGCGTTCTCCCACTGACCATAGTGGCCCATAGCGCCAGCGATGGCCTCCTCGGGGGTCTTGCCGGCCTTGACGGCGTCGGTGAACTTGCCGAGGTTCAGGAACTCGAACGCGATGATCTCGTTCTTGTCGTTGAGAGCCATGCGGGTGACGTAGCCCTGAGCGAGCTCGAGGTAACGAGCGCCCTTGGCCTTGGTGCCGAACATGGTGCCGACCTGAGAGCGAAGGCCCTTGCCGAGGTCGTCGAGGGAGGCGCCCACGGGCAGGCCGCCCTCGGAGAACGCGGTCTGGCTGCGGCCGTAAACGATCTGCAGGAAGATCTCGCGCATAGCAACGTTGATGGCGTCGCAGACGAGGTCGGTGTTGAGGGCCTCGAGGATGGTCTTACCGGGAAGGATCTCGGAAGCCATGGCGGCGGAGTGGGTCATGCCCGAGCAGCCGATGGTCTCAACGAGGGCCTCCTCGATGATGCCGTCCTTGACGTTCAGCGTGAGCTTGCAGGCGCCCTGCTGAGGTGCGCACCAACCCACACCGTGCGTAAGACCGGAGATGTCGGAAATCTCCTTAGCCTGGACCCACTTGCCCTCCTCGGGGATGGGTGCGGGGCCGTGGTATGCACCCTTGGCAACGGGGCACATGTTCTCCACTTCCTGTGAGTACTGCATGCCTCTCCTCTCTATCGTGTTGGCGTCCCGTCTGGGGGTCGTGGCTGGCGATTGCCGGGCGACCCTTCGAAAGGGACATGACATGCAGCCCTATAATACCGCGAAATGCACGGAATATTCGGCGAACGGCGCAGTTTTCGTAGCGAGATGCGCGGAACTTTCAATTGAAGCGATTTAAGTGTGACAAATTCATCAGAAGCGGTTGTTCTTTATTTGACGATTTTGGTCAGCTTACGGAAACGTTACATCGTCTGACCTGTGCCGCGGCGCCGTTCGCCGGCCGTTTGCCGCCTTCTGCCGCGCGATGGTGCCATTTTACATGTATGTTTTGATAGCACGCTTCAATCGTGGTGTATTGGAAGGCGCAAGTAGGTCCCGCGGAAGGGGTTGCCGTGCAGCGCGTTTGGAGAACGGTTACCGGTTATTATCACGTTTCGGCCCGAGGCGTCGGTAAGCAGGCCATCTTTGAAAACGACGCTGACCGCCGGGAGTTTTTGGAACTGATGCGCGATTGCTGCCGCGACGAGCGCGTGACGGTCGTGGCATGGTGCCTAATGAGCGACTACGTGGATCTGGTGCTTTTGGATTACGAGGACGAAATGAGCGCAGCCATGCAGCGGCTGTTGTTGACATATGCTCGTCGGTTCAATAAGCGCACTGGGCGCGCGGGCTGCCTATTTCGTGAACGTTTTGAGCGCCGCTCGCTCGATACCGACTGGCAGGTGATGGAGTCTATTCGCTCTGTGCACGCCGATCCGCAGGAGGCTGGCATCAGCTTAATCGAGCACTATCCGTGGAGTAGCTTTGCCGAGTATCTACGGGCCTACGACAGCGATATGACGAGGGGATTTTCCGACCCGTCTTGCGTGCTTGAGCTTTTTGGTTCTGCCGAGGGCTTTATTGCCCATTCGCTTTCGACGCCCGACGACGGCGAGTCGGCGATGCCCGATCTGGAAGAGATGGAGTGGGAGCGGCACGCCTTTGCCGAAAAGTTGGCGAAGGGTCTCGGAGTTCCGCTCCACGTGGTTAAAGCCGCATCGTCGGCGCAGCGCAATATCGTTATTCTTGGACTGCACGATGCCGGTTTTACGGTGCGTCAGATTGAGCGGTATACGGGTATTGGCAAAAGTACCGTTTCTCGCATTGTGCGCGCTTATGTGCAGGTGGACGCGCAAGCCGAGGGCTCAAAATAAAGGCAGAAAAGAAAATGGCCGAATCGCGAAAGTCAAGCGATTCGGCCAACAGACTTCTTCAGATTTGAGACAACTATTACTGATTATTTTGTCCCGTGAGCATGCCGTCGAGGGTGCGCCAGGCGAGTTCGGCACATTTGACGCGGGCTGGCATGTGCGAGATGTCCTGGAGCTGGGCAGCCTCGTCTAGGTCTTCCAAGTCCTCCTCGGAGAGCTGCTCGCCGCGGATCATAGCCAGGAAGAGCCCGGCCAGGCGGCGGGCCTCCTCGACCGTCTCGCCGGTGATGAGGTCGGCCATGATGTCGGCACTGGCCTGGCTGATGGCGCAGCCGTGACCGGTAAAGGCAGCCTCCTCGATCACACCGTTCTCGACGCGCAGCTGCAAGGTGAGCTCGTCGCCGCAGCTGGGGTTGATGCCGTCGTGCTCATGCGTGGGAGCGTCCATCTCGTACTTGTAGTCGGGGTGCGAGTTGTGCTCCATAAACGTGGTGGAGGTGTACAGATTACCCATTGAACGTGCTCCAAACGTGATGTAGGCCGGCTATGAACTTGTCGATATCAGCCTTGTCGTTATAGAAGGCCACGCTGGCGCGGCAGCAGGCAAGGTTCTCGACGCCCAACCAGGTAAGCAGCGGCTGTGCGCAATGGTGGCCGGCGCGGATGCACACGCCGTCCATGTCCATGATGCTCGCGACGTCGTGCGGGTGGATGCCCTTAACGTTAAAGCTCACGACGCCGTGGTGGTTATCCCAATAGATGGAGCCGATGATCTGTACAAAGTCGAGCTGCATGAGCTCGCCCATCAGATAGTGGACGAGTGCCTGCTCGCGGGCCTGGATGTTCTCGTAGCCCACGGTGTTGACCAGGTAGTCGAGGGCCGCGCCCGTAGCGAAGATGCCGGCGGCGTCCTGCGTGCCGGCCTCGAACTTCTCGGGGACGGGCGCCCAGACGGCGTCCTGCTCGGTGACCGAATCGATCATTTCGCCGCCGGTGAGCATGGGCGGCATGGCGTTGAGCAGGTCCATCTTGCCCCACAGCACGCCGATGCCCATAGGACCCATGGCCTTGTGCGCGCTAAAGGCAAAGAAGTCGGCGCCCAGATCGGCCACGTTAACCGGCATGTGCGGCAGCGACTGCGCGCCGTCAACGACCAGATAACCGCCGTACTTGTGCACGAGCTTGCCGAGGTTCTTGACCGGGTTCTCGACGCCCAGCACGTTGGAGACCTGACCCACGGCCAGGATCTTGGTCTTTGGGCCCACCTTGGCAAGAACTTCCTCGGTGGTGAGCTGGCCGGTCTTGGTGGGGTAGAGGTAGACGAGCTTGGCACCGGTCTCGCGGCAGACCTGCTGCCACGGGATCAGGTTGGAGTGATGCTCCATGATGGTGATGACGACCTCGTCGCCGGGCTCCAGCACCGTGGGCGCAAAGCTCTTGGCGACCAGGTTGAGCGACTCGCTCGTGTTGCGGGTAAAGACGACTTCGTTGGCCTGGCCAGCTCCGATGAGGTCGGCGATCTGCTGGCGGACCTTCGCGATGGCCTCGGTGGCCTCGACGGACAGCGAGTACAGGCCACGCAGCGGGTTGGCGTTCATGCGCTGGTAGAAGTCGCGCTCGGCGTCGAGCACGCAGGCGGGACGCTGCGCGGTGGCGGCGCTATCGAGGAAGGCGATTTCGGGGTGCTGCTGGAACAGCGGGAACTGGCCCTTGTAGGGGTTGGTCTCGATGTCCACGGTAGGCCAGCCGCGCGAAGCCTCGTCGCTGGCGTCGAGCTCCATGGGCTCGGGGGCGGTGCAGGTATCGCATTTAACGTGCTCGGTGTCGATCATGCGAGCTCCTCTTCAAAGTTATCGATCAGGTTGTTGCCCAGGCGGACGACGGCGGCGTGGGTGCGCTCGTCGGCGGCGGAAAGCGCGGCGTCCTCCAGCTTAGCGCGGATGAGCAGGTCCTCGGCGGCGTTTTGGTCAAGGCCGCGGCAGGCGAGGTAGAACAGCTGCTCGTCGCGGACATGGCCGATCGTGGCGCCGTGGTTGCCAGCGACGTCGTCTTCGTCGCACAGGATGACGGGAACGGTCTTGTTGTCGACGCCCTTGTTGGCGAGCAGCACCGTCTCGCGCTCGGTACCGGTTGCGCCCTTGCAGCCGTGCACGAGGTCGATGGTGCCGCGGTAGACCTTCTTGGACGTGCCGGTCAGCACGCCGTTGGCGTCGATCTCGCACTCGGTCTTGCGGCCGCGGTGGCGCAGTTCGTAGTTAAAGTCGCGCACCTGCTCGCGAGCGCCCAGGTAATCAGTGTCAATCGTTACCTTGGCGGTGTCGCCCAGCAGGTCGCCGGCAAGACCGGTGGCGCTTGCGCCGGCACCCAGAACGGTGTGCCGCACGTTGACGCGTGCGCCCTCGTCCAAAAACAGGCCGGTGTCGTCGAGTGCGATCCAGCTGTCGTCGAGCGTCTGCGTGCAGGTCACGTTGACGGTGGCGTACTCGTGGGCGCACACACGTAGCACGGAACCCACGACGCCCTCGCCGGCAACGGGGGAGTCCAGGGCAATGTTCAGGTCGAGCGTGGCCTGCGGGCGGGCGACGACGTCGATGGCGGCAATCGCAGCCGCTGCGTCGACGCCGCTCACGCGCACAGTGGCCTTGGCGTGCTTATATGCGGGTACATCGATGACGATACGCTTGGTGGCGTGGTCGGCTAGGTAGGTGTAGGCGGCCTCACCCATGCCGGTCTCGAAGGCCTCGGCGGGGGAGAGCTCCTCCTCGAGCTTGATGGCGCCGGCCTGGTAGACCGAGGTTGCGGGCACGTCGAGCTCAGTATCGGGTGTGATGCGGGCGCGGTCGGCGGCGTCACCGGGGGCAGAGGCACGGCGCTCGGGGAAGCGCTCGGCCATGGCTTCCATGGCGGTGTCGAAGGCGTCGTCCGCACCGGCAAACTGCTCGTCCAGGCCCTCGACCTCTACGGCCTCGGCAGGAGCGGCGGCAAGCTCGTCGGAAAGCTCGAGCTTGGTCTGGTTCATGCGCAACCAGCCCCAGGTACCTGCGGGCATCGCGTTGACCTGCTCAAGGGTGGTAGCAGCGGCGTTGGTTTCCTGTTTCATTATCCGATCGCTCCTTCCATCTCGAGCTTGATCAGGTTGTTCATCTCGACGGCGTACTCCAGCGGCAGCTCCTTGGAGACCGGGTTGGCAAAGCCGTTAACGATCATGGTGCGGGCCTCTTCCTCGGAGATTCCGCGGCTCATCAGGTAGAACACCTTGTCGTCGCCGATGCGGCCGATGGTGGCCTCGTGGCCGATGTCGACGTTCTTGGCGCGGATATCCATGGCCGGGATGGTGTCGGAGCGGCTTTGGTCGTCGAGCATCAGCGACTGGCAGCTCACGGTTGCCTTGGAGCCCTCGGCCTTGGGCGTGGCCACGATAGAGCTGCGGAAGGTCTGGATGCCGCCGCTCTTGGAGATGCCCTTGGTCTCGACGGTCGCGGAGGTCTCGGGCGCGTTGAGCACGACCTTGCAGCCGGTGTCGAGGTTCTGGCCGGCGCCGGCAAAAGTGATGCCGGTAAAGCTCGAGCGGGCGCGGCGGCCGTTGAGCACGCTCATGGGGTAGAGGTAGCCCACGTGGCTGCCGAAGGAGCCGCTGATCCACTCGATGTCGCCGTCCTCGTCCACGCGCGCACGCTTGGTGTTGAGGTTGTACATGTTCTTGGACCAGTTCTCGATGGTCGAGTAGCGCAGGTGCGCGCGCTTGCCCACAAAGAGCTCGACGGCGCCGGCGTGGAGGTTGGCCACGTTGTACTTGGGCGCGGAGCAGCCCTCGATAAAGTGCAGGTCGGCGTCATCCTCGACGATGATGAGCGTGTGCTCAAACTGGCCGGCGCCCTTGGCGTTGAGGCGGAAGTAGCTCTGCAGCGGGAAGTCGAGCTTGGTGCCCTTGGGCACGTAGACAAACGAGCCGCCCGACCACACGGCGCCGTGCAGGGCCGCAAACTTGTGATCGGTGGGCGGGATGAGCGTCATGAACTTCTCGTGGATGAGCGGCTCCCACTGCGGGTCGTGCAGGGCCTCCTCGATACCGGAGTAGACGATGCCCATCTTGGACGCGGTGTCCTGCATGTTGTGGTAGACCAGCTCGGAGTCGTACTGTGCGCCGACGCCCGCCAGGTAGCTGCGCTCGGCCTCGGGGATGCCCAGGCGCTCAAAGGTGTTCTTGATGTCGTCGGGCACCGACTCCCAATCGTGCTTTTGGTCGGTGTTGGGCTTGACGTAGGTGACGATGTTGTCCATGTCCAGGCCCTCGATAGAGGGGCCCCACGTCGGGTCCGGGAAGCGGTTGAAGATCTCGAGGGACTTGAGGCGCAGGTCGAGCATCCACTGCGGCTCGTCCTTCTTGGCGCTGATCTCGCGCACGATGTCGGGCGTGATGCCGGCGTCGAGGCGCTCGAAACCCTCCTCGCCATAGGTGAAGTCGTAGAGGCTGCGGTCGATGTCCGCGACCTCGGTGCGGTTCTTGGTCATTGCGTCGCCCCTTTACGCCTGCTGCTCGGCAGCGGCGGCCTCGGCCTGGCCGCGCTGCTCGGCGGCCTCGCGCTCGAAGGTCTCAAAGCCATTCTTGTCGATCCAGGGGATGAGCGAGGCGTCGTCCTCGCGCACGATGTGGCCCTTGACCATAACGTGGACGCGGTCGACATCCAGGTGCTCCAGGATGCGCGTGTTGTGCGTGATGATGAGCATGGAGCCATCGCAGCTCTTGCGGTAGGCGTCCATGCCGTGGCTGACGGTGGAAAGCGCGTCGACGTCCAGGCCGGAGTCGGTCTCGTCGAGGATGGCGAGCTTGGGCTGCAGCAGCAGGAGCTGGAGCATCTCGACCTTCTTCTTCTCGCCGCCCGAGAAGCCTACGCCCAGCTCGCGGTTGAGGTAGGCGGTGTCCATGTTGAGCTCGGCCGCGAGCTCCTTTACGCGACGACGGAACTCTTTGCCCTTCATCTCCAGGCCGGGTCGGCCGGCGATGCTGGCGCGCAAAAAGCTCGACAGCGGCACGCCGGGGATCTCGACCGGGGCTTGGAAGCTCAGGAACAGGCCGGCACGCGAGCGTTTGTCGGTGGTGAGCTCGGTGATGTCCTGGCCGTCAAAGACGATGCGGCCGTCGTTGACGGTGTAGACGGGGTCGCCCATGACCAGGTGGCCGAGGGTGGACTTGCCGGCGCCGTTGGGGCCCATCAGCACGTGGGTCTCGCCAGCGGCGACGTTGAGGTTGACGTTGTGGAGGATGGTCTTCTCGTCCACGGAGGCGGTCAGACCCTCGATGGAAAGCAGCGGATTTGCGCTCATGCTGTCCCTCTCTGTGTATGGTGTACTCATGGGTGTACTAAACCCTAGGAATCTTCTCGGAATAAAGTTACTATGGGTTCGGCGTTAGTCAAGGGAAAACCCGACTAATCCACTCGACTTTTCAGATTGTGGGACAAAATAACCAGGATTGCCTGTCCCGCGTGCGTAAGATTTGGGGCAAATACTCCTGGCTGTGTTGTCCCGGATGCGATGGGAGGGTAGGTATGCTCATTTCTTCTAAGGGCCGCTATGCCCTCCGACTGATGATCTATATCGCGGCGCTCGGCGACGCCGAGGGCAAGATTGCCCTGCGCGAAGTAGCCGACCGCGAGCATATTTCGCAGAAGTACCTGGAGCAGCTGGTTCGTCCGCTTATGAAGGCGGGCCTGCTCAAGAGTGTGCGCGGCAAGGGCGGCGGCTACATGATGGCCAAGGACCCGGCCGAGGTGCGCGCCGGTGACATCCTACGCGCCGTCGAGGGCAGCACGGCGCCGGTGGCGTGCGACGGCATCGACAACAGCTGCACCCGCAGCGACCTGTGCTCTACGGTCAAGTTCTGGCGCGGCCTGGACGACGTGATCGAAAAGTACGTCGACGGCGTGACGCTCGCCGACCTAGCCGCCGTCCCCGAGATCAACTTCGACATTAAGCTGTAGGGGTTGCAAATGGGGTCTCTCGACAGGGTGTACCAGCAAATTGCATCGTTTGCCCGAGAATGTGATATCGAGAAAGTAGTGCTCTTTGGGTCTCGAGCTCGAGGCGACAATTTACCCAAGAGTGATATAGATATTGCTGTTGCGGGTTGCGAGGACTTCCGGCATTTCTCATACTTGATCGAGGAGCATCTCGATACGCTTTTAGACGTTGATATCGTCAATCTCGATGAGTCCTTATCACAGCAATTGCTCGACGAAATAGCCAGGGATGGTGTGGTCCTGTATGAAAAAATATGAGAACTTTGCCAGCGCCTTAGCGAATCTTGAGGATGCGCCCAATCAGGATCTTAATAACGATTTTGTTCAGAGTGGTTTGATCAATAAGTTTAACCTGCAGTTTGAGTTGAGCTGGAAGCTCCTCAAGCGTCTGCTTGAGTATGAGGGCGCTACGCTTGCTGCGTCGGGCTCTCCTCGTGCCATCTTGAAAGAGGCCTATCGGTTCTACGACTTTATTGATGAGGCTGCTTGGCTGGACATGCTCAGAGACCGCAATACGAACGTTCATATTTATGACAATAAGCTGGCGCAGGATTTGATCAAACGCATCCTGAACGTCTATATCCCCGCCTTTTGCCAGCTGAGAGACGGCCTTTTGGCACACTATGGCGATCTACTTCTGGCCCCCGACGACCAGTTCATCTAATTCCTTGAGATTTCGCGAAGGGTTGTTGCCGTTTGCCGAGTTGTTGTTGTGCAACAAGCGGGGAGCTGTAATACTGAATCTATCTTTGCAAACTGCACTTTAACTACACCAATGCAGGGAGGATCTTATGCAGCCCAAGCATTCCGCTATCGTGGCGGGCCTGACGCTGGCGCTCTCGTTTGGCGCCGTTTCCGCGCCCACGGCCGCTGTTGCCGAGGAGCCCACGCCGGGCGTTGCCTCGGATGCCACCAATATCGATAAGGGCCTTTACACCCAGCAGTCCTTCTCGGGTGTGCTGCGCTCGGTCCAGGGCGTCTCGTTTGTCAACGTGACCACCGAGATGAAGTACTTTACCAAGTACGAGAGCCATGGCAACTATAATCAGGGTTTTTCGTTCGGTGACGGTTATAACGCGCTGGGCTATTACCAGTTCGATCGCCGCTGGTCGCTCATCCCGTTCATGAAGCAGGTCTACAACTACGATTCTGCTAAATATGGCATGCTCAAAGACTCGATTGATCGCGGTGGCGAGATTTCCAACGCGAATAATCCCATGTATGCGAACGGCCAACTTACCGAGTTGGGGCGCATTGCCCAGGATGCTTTCCTGGGCGCCTATAACACCGACCCTGCGGAGTTCTCGGCGCTGCAGGATGCCTATGCGTACAACTCCTACTATGCGGTTACCGAGTCGTGGCTCAAGAGCGCGCTGGGCATTGACATTTCCGGCCGCGCCGACTGCGTCAAGGGCATGGTCTGGAGCATTACGAACATGTGCGGCACCTATGGTTGCCAGGACTTTTTCCGTTGGGCGAATCTTTCCAACGACATGACCGATCGTCAGTTTGTGACGGCGCTCTCCGATAGCGTGGTCAATAACGTGGCGAAAAAGTATCCGAATCAATCCCAATATCACAACGGCTGGAGAAACCGCTACAGCAACGAGCTCAAGGACTGCCTGGTCTATATTGCCGAGGACGAGAAGGAAGCGGCTAATAAGAACGGGGCTGCCGATAAGAACGAATCAGCTGATAAGAACGAGCCGGCTGATAAGAACACAGAGGCTGATAAGAAGTCTGAGGAATCGGAGTCCCCGTCGACGCCTGGTTCAAGCCAGACTCCTGAGGAGTCTCAGCCCGTACAGAAGCCCGATACTGATAACAAAGAGAGCAATGGAGGCGAGAAGAACGAGCCTCCTACCGATACCGGTAGCAACAACACCGGCTCGACCGGCAATGGCTCATCTAAACCCTCCATCGGTTCGAGCGAATCCTCTGCCGGAGCCGGCTCTGGCTCTAACGCGGGGTCTGGCTCCAATAGCTCTAAGGACGATTCGAATAAGGGGACGGATGCGTCCGTCACCCCGGCGAACAAGAAGCCCTCTGTTCCCGAACTGTTTGGCTCCACGCTGGGGTCGTTGATGGCTGGTGCAAGCGGCAACTCATCTTCTAACAAGGACAATGATGGTCAGAACTCCGTGACGAAGACCGAGGTCGCAAAGGCCGACTCCAAGGACAATAAATCCGAGGATACATCTGGGAAGCCCGAAACGGATAAGGTCTCTGGTTCTGAGGAGAAGAAGGACGACTCCAAGGAGAAGGACAACAAGTCCGGCGGTGGCGAGAACAATAACAACGTCGGTGACAACAAGGATAGTTCCGACGACAACAAAGATGGCGCCGGTGATAACAATGCCGCCGGCAAGAACGATTCCGGTTCCGGCAATGGTAATGCTGGCAACAATGGCGGCAACATGCCCAAGACGGGCGACCTTATCGTGATGGCCAGCTTGGCCAGTGCAAGCCTGGCTACACTGGGCGCTACGTCTATCGTGAGCGGCAAGCATAAGCTCGATCAGCAGAAGAAGGCTGCTGAGGAGGACGGCTTTAAGGAGTAATTCCCGGGGCGTCTTAAGATGCGGACGAGAGCGGGGCTCGGTGCGGTTGCATTGGGCCCCGTTTTGTTGTGCAACGATTTGTTGTTCCCCCTCGGGGTCTTTGTTACTACCGTTGCCCGAAACGTTTGCGCGGCGACATCGTTGCCTATTCGCCATTCATTACAATTTGTATCGTGCTGCGATATAGGGAGAAGTTACGGTGTCTGAACAGGTGAATTATGGTGAAACCGGCATTGATGTGCGACTGATCAATCATGCAGACGATGCGGTTTTGCCTGTCGGCGTGCACGATTTTGCCAAGGCAGTTAATCGGTGCATGTTGGTCGATAAGACTATGTTTATTGCCGATGTTTTGGATTGTGACGCATCCGTTGTGGTGTGTTGCCGCCCCGAGGGCTTTGGCAAGAGCATGAACCTGTCGATGCTCAAGGCGTTTTTGGAGTGCCCGGTGATCGGGAGAGCGGACCCCGGGATGTTTGTCGGCACGCAGATTTGGGACGCCGAAGAGGGACTCTATCGTGATGAGAATGCATGCTACCCCGTGATTATGCTGGACTTTTCCTCCGCCGCAAAGCGTGGCGCCGATGCTGCTGTGGCCCTGCGCGATGCCGTCTCCCATGAGTGTGCTCGTTTGCTGCCGCTGCTGGCAGCGCCGGACTTACCGAGTCGTAAGGTGCGCCATGTCGAGCGTGTTGCACGCGGCGTGGCGAGCCCCGATGAAACCGATGCCGTGCTTGGTGTTCTGATCGAGTTGCTGGAGATGGCTTGCGACGAACAGGTTGTGCTGCTCGTTGATGACTACGATGCGGCGTGGTCGAATTGCGCAGTGACAAAGCGCGGCAATGACGTCTCTCCGGCAGAGTTGCTAGAACGCATGCTCTTTAATGCCATTGGCTTGGCAGGCGATTCGCTGCGATTGGCTTGCCTGATGGGCGAGCGCCCCGGGCCTGCAGAGGCGGCGCTGGCGCGGACTGGCTGCTCGTTTCGCATGGCGTCTCCGCTTTCGTCCTGGTGCGATCGTTGGTTTGGCTTTTCGGATGCCGAATGCCAGGCGTTGTTGGGGCGCGCCGGTCACAAGGATTGTCTGGACGAAGCGTGTGAATGGCTCGAAGGCTACCGGTTTGGCGAGTTTTACTGCGAAAATCCGGGGCGCTTGATCGGCTATATGGATCGCGGATGCATGCCGCCCACGCGAACGGATCTCTATGGATACGCTGATTGTCTGAGCAGCGTTATGGGCGATTGGAACTTGGATCGTCTGTCGGTGTTGTTCGACCTGCTCGAGCCTCATGGTTGCGTCGAAGCTCCTCTGGACCTGAACGCTGCAGGGCAAGAGGCTGAGTCGCCTGATGATATTTGGACTGCGCTCTACCTGTCTGGCTTTTTGACAACGGATGAGACTGGGGAGCCGGAGCGCGGTGCCCTTTCGCGTGCTCTGCGTCTGCCCAATGGCGAGCTTCGCCAGGCGCTGCGCCTCGTGATAATTGAATGGTTTGAGTGCGCCGCCGAGGATGCGCGGGACGTTGATGAGTTTCGCGATGGATTGTGCCGCGGTGACGAGGATACGGTGAGGCGGGCGTTGTGCCGAATCTTGGGCGATGCGGGTGCTGGTACGGCCGAGGCGGATTCCCCGCTGCCTTATCACCTGCTGTTGCAGGGGCTCTGCTTTGGTTTGCCCGGCTACGCCAATCCGTTGTCTGGCAGAAAGCGCGGAACGGGTTGTTGGGGTATTCAGGTGCTTCCCACGGGGAAGGTGTTCGATATTGCTGACACCCTCGGCATGCTCGACGAGCGTCCACTTATAACGATCAATATGATGTTTGACCCCGATGTGGATGCGCTGGGGTTGGAATTGCTTGCCGTACAGGCACTACTCGACATAGAGCGCGACGGTGTCGATGAGATCCGCGTGCCTCGACCCGCCGTGGGCCGCATGCGCTGGGGCTTTGGTTTTGATGGGCAACGCGTGTCCGTGGTGTGCCAGCGGCTGTAGGGAGCGAGCTGCCGAAAGCGTCCCGCTACTCGGCATCCTTCATGGGTGGCATGGGCTTCCAGTTGGGGTCCTTGATGATCTTGCGGGCGTCCTTCATGCCGCGGCGTAGCGCCGGGATGCCGGTCTTAAAGCATTTGTCGACGGCGGCCAGGCGGATGAACTCCTTGCAGAAGGTTGCGGCGTTGCCCAGACGGAACAGCACGGGGTGGTAGTCGCCGTAGATCTGCATGTAGCGGGCCAGGAAGCCGCGGTTGCGCATGATGTAGTAGCGGTTGGTGTCGCTCGTGGAGTTGAGTTGACGCTTGCCGGCGATGTCCCAGTTAGAAACGGCGCGGGCGCGCTTGAGCACCACGTCGGCGACCACGGCGGCGGGGAAGTGCTGGCTGGCGACATAGCCGTAGCAGGCGTCGTCGCCGTAGATAAAGAAGCGGGCGTCGGGTAGGCCGATCTTGTCGACCACGCGGCGCGAGAACAGGCCGCCCTCAAAGCACAGCTGGTTCATAGCACGATAGCCCTCGGGGCCCAGGTCCCACTTGGCGATGGGGTTGGGGATGCCGAGCGAAAGGATGAGCTGATACTGCCAGAAGAATGCGCCGCCATCGAAGTCCAGGCGAGAACCCTGAATGACGTCGTAGCGATCGGTCCACTTGGCAAGACGCTCGATGCCCTCAGGGACAACGAGCACGTCATCGTCCATCACCCAGAACCACTGGGCGCCCAGGTCATAGGCGCGCTTAGTGCCAGCGGAAAAGCCGCCCGCGCCGCCACCGTTTTCGAGCTGGGGTGCGTAGATAACGCGGTCGGTGCCACCCTGGGCATCGGGTTGGTCGGTGTCGATGCCCCACAGGTTGGCCAGACGCTCGTTAAACGCGGCGCACATGGCCTCGGTCTCGCGCGAATTCTCGTTATCGACGATCACGATGCGCCAGGGCGCAGCCGTGAGCTCGATCATGGAGTCGAACAGGTTGGCCAGGAGCTCCTGACGCTTGTACGTGACGACGACGATGGCGAGCTTATCGATGGGGGCGGGAAGGGTGGAAGTCATGAACGAGAATATCCTTTCGCGTGGACCGCGTTTTGGCCCTGCGGAATAAACAACGTGTCCCATGGGACACAACTATTGTAAGCGTAGGCGGGCGCCCACGGGCAATGTTCCGCTAATCACCAAGAACGTCTGTTATAAGCCTTGCCGACGTGTGGGCGTAGCGAGATTGCATGCACGCATTGTGGTATTACATAGGTGCCGATTCCTATGGACGCGATTTTTTCTGTTTGGATGCCCTGTGAATAAAACCCGTTTAGCTTCTTTTGCCGGTAGCCTTCCCGCAAAGTCGCTCTTGTTGTTTTTGGTCCTTCAGCTGGTATTTGTCCTGTGTAACACCGCGGCGAATTGCCTTCCCCGGGCCGTTGTCGAGACGCATGCGCAGGACTCGGAATCCTCTGCTCTGCTGACCGATATGTATGTCTACGACCACCGCGTATTTGCCGGTCCTGTTTGCTTTGACAACAATCGCTTTATCTTGGAGATTGCGCAGCAAAAGGATCAGGGTTCTCCGTTTAAGACGATGGCCGTTGCCGAGATCGATGACGTTGCGAAAGCCGGTGGGATTACGCATCAGCAATACTATCGTTACTGGCATGGATGGCAGCTGCTTACAAATATCTGCCTGTTTATTGGCGGTATCGACGTTATCGTGGTGCCTGCGGCTGCTCTGGCAATCGCTGGTTCCGCTTGCGCTTATCTTGCATTGCGGAAGCGATTTTCGGTGCCATTGACGCTGGGCTTCCTTGCAATCCTGCTGTTCTCGACCAATCTGTTTTTCAACGTTATCGGCGATTTGCTGCTGTGCATTTCGTTCTTTATGGCGCTCATTATGATGTCCTGTATGAGCCTTCGGTTGGACTCGGCTCCGAGTACGCAGACCTTCGTAAGCCGTCTCGTTCTTTGGTCGATAGCGACGGGAGCAGTGTTCTCGTTTCTTGACTTTTTGACGATTCCTGCCGCAGTTGTCGCTCTGCACTGCTTTTTCGCCTTTATTGCGCTCCCTGAGGACGAGTGCCCCAAGCGCTGCGTCGTCACGACGCTGCAGGCACTCTTTGGGTTTGGGCTTTCGTTTGTGCTTACCTGGGCGACGAAATGGGTTGTCGCGGCGTTTGTAATGGGCTGGAGCGAGGTCTTCTCGAACGTTCTGGGCGAGATGGGCCTTTGGTCTGCGCATGGATCGTCGTCGCTGCTGCCACAAGCTGACTGGCCCCAGATTTTGAAGGATTTTTATTGCATGAGCCCGCAGTTGTTCGCGATCTGCTCAACTGC
>CAKTWW010000031.1 GCA_934630855.1 uncultured Collinsella sp. | reverse complement strand
ATGCCCCTCTCCCCCACCTGCATCGTCATGGAGCATTTCATTACCCCGATGCACAACATGCACCTAGCCGAATACACGCCCGAACCGTACGCGTGCGTGAGCGAGGTCAGCGCGCCCACGCTCATGTGTATGCCCGAAGCCGGCATAACGCCTGCGAACCTCAAGCCGCTGCGCGGGCCGTGGCCGAACAGCGCAGTCTGCAGCTTTATCCAAGATAGCTGCGGCGAGGAGCTAAGCCCGCTGTTTGCAGGGCAACTCTATCACTCACGCTCGGTGCTCTTTTTGCCCGGGTATTTTGACGAGCTGGAGCATTGCTATCCTGCCGAGTTCGCGGGGGTCTTTGAGGCGTTTGCCGAGTCATGGCACGAGGAGGCAGCGTCTGCCATCTGCCACACACTACGCCGAATCAACGAGGACCGCGCTCGCGCCGTAGGCGGGCATGTCTATATGCGGGGCATTGTAGAGGCTATGGTCGCGGAGCTCGCCTGTTCGCGCGCGGCCCACAAGCAGGCGCGGCAGGCGGCAGACACACGCGTCAGCATAACCATTGCCGAAGAAGCAACGGCGATGATTGAGCGCGCGCTCGACAAAGGCAGGCGTGTGGGTATCAACGAGGTGGCCGAGGGGCTCTACACAAGCCGCTCCAAGCTATGCGCCACCTTTAAGGCCCAAACTGGCGAGTCCCTGGGCACCTACATTCGCAGACGCCGTATGGAGCGAGCACAGGACCTTTTGGCCGATAGCTCGCTCACGATAGCGCAGGTAGCAGAGCAACTAGGCTACCCCCAACAAGCCGCCTTCACCCAAGCCTTCAAGCAATACACCAACACCACCCCCACCACCTGGCGCTCCCAACATCAATAAAAATGTGACAAAAGGACAGTCCCTTTGTCACCCACACAAAAATGGGGGGGGCGCCGGCGGCGCCCCCATTCACTCTATTCAATTCAGCCCGCCTGACCCGAACGGCCGAGTCGTCGCGGAACCGAGGGGCCGGGCGCAGGGCCTTGCCTCTCAATGAGTTCCGCACGAACAGGAGGCGCCAGTGGCGCCTCCGTCGTGAGTCAGGACTGTCCGAAATTGAGAGGCAAGGCCCTGCGCCCGGCCCCTCGGTTCCCGTTTACGAGAGCGACGTTCTCAGCAACTCGTTGAAGAGCTTCGGGTTGCCCTTGCCGCGGCTCGCCTTCATGCACTGGCCCACCAAAAAGCCGATGACCTTCTGGTTGCCGTCGCGGTACTGCTGCGCCTGCTCGGCACAGTTCGCCAGTACCTCGTCCACGATCGGCTGTAGCGCGCCGGCATCGCTCACCTGACGCATGCCGCGCTCGTCGACGATCTTGTTGGGGTCGTCGCCGGTCTGGGCCATGGCCTCAAAGACCTCGTGCGCCTGGTTGGAGCTGATGGCATCGGTCGCTAGCAGCTTGGCAAGTGCGGCCACCTGAGCCGGTGCAATGCCGGACTCGACAAGCGACACGCCCGCGCCCTTAAGGTAGGCAATCATCTCGTTGACCAGAAGGTTCGCGACCGTCTGGGCCTCCTTGCCGGCCATACCGGCAGCGGCGGCCTCAAAGAAGTCGGCAAACTCGGGGTCGCCGGCAATCTGCTCGGCATCTGCCGCCTTAATGCCAAAGTCGGCCTCAAAGCGGGCGCGCTTGGCATCGGGCAGCTCGGGAATCTCGCCACGACAACGGTCAATGAACTCGTCGTCCAGATCGAACGGCGCCAGATCGGGATCGGGGAACAGGCGATAGTCGTCGGCCGTCTCCTTCACACGCATGACGACGGTGCGCTTACGGCTGGGCTCCCAGTGGCGGGTCTCCTGATAGATGATGCCGCCCTCCTCGAGCACCTCGGCCTGGCGGCAAATCTCATAGGCAAGGCCGTCGTGCAGGCTCTTAAACGAGTTGAGGTTCTTGAGCTCGGTCTTGGTGCCCAACTTGGTCTCGCCGCGACGGCGCAGCGACACGTTGCCGTCGCAGCGCATGGAGCCCTTCTCCATGGAGCAGTCGGAAATGCCCAGCGTCACAAAGATGCGACGGAGCTTCTCCATGAACAGGCGGGCTTCCTCGGGCGTGCGCAGGTCGGGCTCGGTGACGAGCTCGATCAGCGGCGTGCCGCAGCGGTTGTAGTCGACGAGCGACTCGGCAGCGGCGGTGATGCGGCCCTCGGCACCGCCCACGTGCACCATCTTGGCGGCGTCCTCCTCCATATGGATGCGCAGGATGCGGATGGGCACCGTGTAGGAGCCGTCCTCGCGGCGCTCGGGCATCTGCAAGTTGGACGCGTCGTAGCTGGCCAGGTGACCGGCGCGCTGGTTGCCCTCGCGCATGGTCGACGACATGGACGTGGACAGGCCCTCGGCGTTGGCCGAGGCGCTCGCCAGGCTCTGAACCTCGGCCTCGCCAAACGCGCAGTCGGGGCGCTCGGCGGCACCGCGACCGGTCACGTCCAGGTCCAGATGGCCGTACATAGCAAAGGCGACCGGACCCTGCGTGGTCTGGAAGTTCTTGGCCATGTCGGGATAGAAGTAGTGCTTGCGGTAGAACATCGAGTGGCGCTGGATCTCGCAGTTGGTGGCGAGACCGGCCTTGACGATGCTCTCGATGGCGCGCTTGTTGGGCACCGGCAGGGCGCCGGGCAGGCCCAGGCACACCGGGCACACGTTGGCGTTGGGCTCGTCATCGTGGCTGAGCTTGCAGTTGCAGAACATCTTGGTGTCGAGTGCGGTGAGCTCAGTGTGGATTTCCAGGCCAATCACGGCCTCCCAATCCTGCAGGACCTCGGAAAGCTCCTTCATTACAGCTCGCCTCCCTTCCCGGCAAAATCGGGCGCGACGGAAAGCGCGGGCGCACCCGTGGCGGCATCGGCAAAGCCGCGCTCCAGGGCGCGGGCAAACGTGAGCAGCTGACGGTCCTTAAAGGCAGGCCCCACCAGCTGGGCAGAAACGGGCAGCTTGCTGTCCTCGCCCAAACCCAGCGGCACCGAAATGCCGCCGTTGCCGCAGATGTTGAGCGAAATGGTGTACAGGTCGGACAGGTACATCTGCGTGGGGTCGCTGATCTCGCCAAACTTAAAGGCCGTGCGCGGCGAGGCGGGCATCAGGATCGTGTCCACCTTGGCATACGCGGCGTCGTAATCCTGCGTGATGAGCGTACGGGCCTTCTGCGCGGCGTAGTAGTACTTGTCGTATACGCCCGAGCTCAGCAGGTAGGCGCCGAGCATCTGACGGCGCTTGGCCTCGGCACCAAAGCCGTGGGCGCGCGAGAGCGAGCTCTGGTCGGACAGGTTGGCGCAGCCCTCCTCCTGGTAGCCGTAGCGAATGCCGTCAAAGCGGGCAAGGTTGGAGAACGCCTCGGCCGGGCCGATGACGTAGTAGGCAGCGATGGCGGCGTCCAGATGCGGCAGGTCGACCTCGACCAGCTCGGCGCCCTGGTTCTGCAGCTCCTGGGCGGCGCGCTGAACAGCGGCCTTGACCTCGGGCGTCAGGCCCTCGGCCTCCATAAACGCGGGGATGATGCCCACGCGCTTGCCCTCGATGCTGTCGTTGAGGTGCTCGGTAAAGTCGACGGCGCAGTCCTGGCTGGTGCAGTCGTACGGATCGTGGCCCGCGCCGGTGAGCGCGTTCATGGCCAGCGCGACGTCCTCGACCGTGCGGCCAAAGGGACCCACCTGGTCGAGCGACGAGCCAAAGGCCACCACGCCGTAGCGGCTCACGGCGCCATACGTGGGCTTAAGGCCCACCACGCCGCAGAGCGCCGCCGGCTGGCGGATGGAGCCGCCGGTGTCCGAACCCAGCGAGAGCGCGACCTCGCCCGCGGCGACGGCAGCAGCGGAGCCACCCGAGGAACCGCCGGGCACGCGCTCGGTATCCCAGGGGTTGTTGGTGCGGTGGAAGGCCGAGCTCTCGGTAGAGCTACCAAAGGCGAACTCGTCCATGTTGGCCTTGCCCATGGGCAGGCAGCCGGCGTCGAGCATGCGCTGGACGCAGGTGGCGGTGTAGACGCTCTGGTAATCCCCGAGCATGCGGGAGGCGCAGGTGGTGCACGTGCCCACGAGGTTCATGTTGTCCTTGATGGCCAGCGGCACGCCCGCGAGCGGGGGCAGCGGCTTTCCGGCGGCACGGTCGGCATCCACGCGCGCGGCGGCCTCGAGTGCGAGCTCGGGCGACACCTGCAGGAATGCCTGGACCCCGCCCTCGCGCGCCTCGATGGCTGCAAGGGAGGCCTGAGCCACCTCGGTAGCGGTAAAGTCGCCGGCGGCAACGCCCGCGGCGATCTGGGCGGCGGTAAGGGAATCGAAGCTCTGGGTCATTACTCGCTCTCCCCCTCTCCCAAAATGGACGGCACGCGGAAGTAGCGGTCGCGCGCGCTGCCGGCGTTTTCCAGCGCGACGTCGAGCGGCAGGTCGCGCTCGGGCTCGCGCAGGTCGTCGCCCATCACGTTGGACAGGCTTCCGATGGGATGGAACGTGGGCTCCACGTCGGGCAAGTCATATTGCAAGACGGGCTCGAGCATCTGGACGGCGTCGTTCATGTAGGACGTCATCTGGGTGAGCTCGTCATCGGTCAGTGCGATCTTTGCGTACTCGGCGATGCCGCGCACGTCTTTCTCGCTGAGTGCCATAGGCGCTCCCTTCCGCATAACAGTTAAACCGCTCTAGTATACAGGGCAACGCCGGCTTGGAGCAGGCGCTTTACCCAAATGCAGCGAAAACGTAACGAGGACGGCGGATTGGCAGGGCGGGTCCGGCGGACCTGCGGCGAAAACCGTCCCGCCTGCAACCAAAACCGTCCCAACATTCGACGTATTTCGCCAAAAACGCGATTTTCATCGAATGTTGGGACGGTTTGGGCACCCCCGACCACCACAAAGGTGCCTGTCCCCATTGTGGTGGTTCCGAACAATGGCTATGCCGAGGCCTTGGCCTTGCAGCGTTTGCGGACCGCGTGGACCACGATGTCCAGCAGCAACAGCAGGATGGCCACGACCACGATGAGCACGGCGAACTCGCGCTTACCCCAGTGGCGGCCGGCGAGCGACTTTTGCTTGTCGACGTCCTTCTTGTTGTACTTGGTGCGCACGCAATGTACCAGCAGACGGTGGTCATTCACGCCGTAGGGTGTGCAGGTGACGAGCGTCACCTTATCGGCGCCGGGTTCGATGGTCAGCGACTCCATCTCCTCGGGCAGCACGACCTCGGAGTCGACCATCTTGTAGGCGAGCGTCTTATTCATGGTGTGCAACAGCACCAGGTCGCCGGGCTCCAGCGAGTGGATGTCATCGAACATGCTCAGGTTGCGCATGCCCGAGTGCGCGGTGAGCACGCAATGCGTCGAGGTGCCGCCCACCGGCAGGCTCGTGCCCTCCAGGTGGCCAACGCCCGCCATAAGGACTTCCTCGCTCGTGCCGTGGTAGATGGGCATGCTCACGTCGATGGAGGGGATCTCGACCCAACTCATCATGGGGTCGCGGTCAAAGATGAGCTGCTGATCGTAGGGCTCGATCTGGTCGGCGGGAAGCTCGGTGACCTCGCCGGCAAGTTGCTCGTTAAAGGAACGCGCTTGGAGTAGGATGCGCTCGCGTTCCTCTTCCGAAAGCGCATCCACGGTGCTGGATACGGTGCTGATCTGGTTGAACACGCCCGAGGCCTCGAGCCGGTCCAAGATCCATGGCCAGGTCATAAGGCCCACGCCAATAAGTATGATGACGATGGTGATGAGCCGATCAGCCCAGCGCGGCAGTCGCTTGCGGCGGCGCTTGGGCTTTGGTTGAGATTTGGGCTGAGGGCTTGAGCCACCGTTGTCCGCGGCGTTATCGCTCTTCATGTGTTTGGCGCCCTGCACCATCGCCGGTCACTCCTCTACAACTCAAGTTGTCTAAACAAATAATAGCCGATTAGCGAGCATCTACCCCGGACAACGCAGTCAGACTGCATTATCTGGTCGAGCATGGGTCAGCATTTGAGTTTTCAAAATGTCCCGAATCGACGGGGCGATGCGGGATAGAATCGATACAGGAAACGATGCGCCCCGCGTAAGTGTTCGAAAGCGCGGGCGACTAGTTTCCGGTGTTGTTAAATGCCCGGACTCCGAACCACGGGCATTCTAATCTTGCACGCGCGGCGCAAATGCCTTCTACCGTCCGCACCGCGCGTGCGCCTACGGACCTTAAACCGAACCTCATACGAGTCAAGAAACGCGATGACGAATGAGTCCGCATCGGACGGTGGAGGCTGCCTGCGTTATCAAAAAAAACGGGGCAAACTCCAGCGCGGAGTTTGCCCCGAAAAGAGAATGGCAAAGCAAGAACGTCAATGGACGAGAAAAGTGTCCGCAAGTCTCATGGCCATCACATCCCACCTGCCAAAGGGATGGGTGAGTGAGCGTTACTCCTGCTCGGACTCCTCAGCCTGCTTACGGCTGCGGATGAGGTGCGCCACGCCGATGCACAGCACCGCGCCACCAGCGATCCAGGTGAAGGTCACGCCGTTAAGACCGGTGAGCGGGAGGCCGGAGCCCTTCTGGTCGACGATGGTGACGGGGATCTTGGTCGAATCAACGTTTTTATCGAGCTCAGAAGTGACCATATCAGAACTGTCGGTTACGGTGAGCTTTGTCAGTTTACCGGTCGTCTCGTCGTACGTAGGCGTCACCGTAATGGTAAAGCTAATGGAGTTATAACCCGCGGGCGTCTCGCACTCCGTAATCTCGTACTCACCCGCAACAAGACCAGGGATAAAGACTTTGCTGTCTAATTCTTTGGTCTTAAACACCCCAGCATTGCTTGCATCGCTAGTGAGTCCGCCAGTCGCCGTCAGCCATTTTTCACCGTCAACAGGGGTGGTTCCCTCTTTGGTCATTTTAACCTTAAATCCAGCAACAAGCTTCTTTTGCGAATCATCCGAAGCAGTCTTGGTGACATCGAGACCAAAGACATAGTCAGTGACCTCGTCCGACTCGGACGTGCCAGTACCGTCAACCATGGGGTTATTAGAATAGACAAGCTTGACATCATTGGTGTTGCCGTTGGTCGTATATTCAGCCTTATCGGTCAGCTTTGCTTCATAGGTCACGACGACCTTGGAGTCACCCTTAAGCGTCACACCTGCAGCTTTTGCAGCAGCCTTGAGGTCAGTGAAGGAAATCGACAGGTCATGACCACCAGTTAAGTTTCCGGAAGCGTCCGTGGTGTCTGAAAGGTTCACTGTGTAACCATTTGAAGACTGGATAACTTTGTCGCCAATTGTCACCTTAACGGAAGTCTTGTCGGCCTCCAGTCCAACGGAAAGATGGTCATGGAACTCATATTTGTACGTAGTAAAGGTGTCGATGTTGCTGGCGACGGAGCCGGTCAACTTATACTCGATCTTCTCGCCAATCTGTGAGTCACTCACCTTTCCCCATTTCGAGCCCTCGCGTACCTGCTTTTCAACCGTAGGAATGCTGGTTTTCTCGGTAACCACCACATCGCCGGCGCCCACAACGGCATAAATCGGAGAAGTGGCAGTATTCTTGCTGCTGGCAGCCCCATCCGAAGCCAAAGTGCTCGCATCGGTCAGAAACAGGTAATAACCTGATTTGCCGAAAGAAACCTTGGTGCCTGCTGCAAACGAAGCATCCGTAGTATCCTTCGGAGTGCTCGGAGTGACTTTCTCCGCAACCAGCCCAGCAAGCGTATTGAGCAAATCAGTGTCCTTGAGAACCGTTTCTTTCGTGGTCCCATTAATATTGGCAGACAACCAATCGGCAACGTCCTGAGCAGAAGGATTCTCAGGAAGGCTATTGCCATTCGTTGCGGCCTTGACGGCATCGATGATGGCAGTTCGTGTCGTATCATTAATGCCAGTCGCCCACTTAACATTCGAAACGACCTTATCAGTCTTGCCGGTCTCATCCGCGACATCAGCCTCAAAGATCTGATAAGCCTTGTACTTCACGTCGCCATTCGCATTGTTCTTATTGATCTTAATGCTATTGGTCGAAGTAGTCGCACCATCAGCAAACGCCATGGTCACCGGGGCCATGACGCCACCAAAGCTCAGCGCCGCCGTGAGGCCGGCCGTTACTGCCAAGCGGGCGATGTTCTTGCTCATACTCATCTTCTTTTCCTCTGCTTTCTGCTTGAAGTCCATTTGATCTAAAACCATCTGTCTGTGTCTAAGCATCTGCTTGGTTATGTCTCGCCCCGCTCTCTGTGGGGCCATTGGCTACTCTGCATGGTTGCCGCCTCCCCGCTTGATCAGGAGCGCGACCACGAGGAGTGCGGCTCCGGCGACCGCTGCGGCGGCCGCGGCGTACATTGCCATATCGCCAGTCGAGGGCATAAAGCCTCCGGTGGTAATGCTAGGGGGTGTGCCGGTGGGCGTGTTGATGAGCGACGCCTCCAGGCTGCCCGTCGACCCGTCCGCGCTGTCGGCGCGTAGGGGCGACTCGGCGGTGATGGTGAGCTTGGGCTTGGCGGCGGCCACCTGGTCGACGTCCAGGCCCTCGGCCTTGACTGTCACGGAGCGCACGCCCTCAAAGGCGATGTAGCCCTTGGGTGCCTTGAGCTCGCGGACCTCCAGCTTGCCCGAGTCCACACCCGAGACGGCCACGCGGCCATCCTCGCCCGTGGTAACGGTTGCTTTGCCCTCCGCATCCCACGTGCCATTGGCCGCCAGCGTGCGACCGCGGTCGTCGGTGATGCTCAGAACCGCCCCGGGCAGCGGCTTGTCGCCGTCGCTGCCGCGCTTGGTGAGCGCGAGATCCCAGGTGTAGGCCGTCGCGTCATCGCTCGGCGTGCGGGTGAAGCCGGCGTCGCCGGACTGGTCGGCGAAGGGAGAGCGCGGGTAGCGCAGGTAGACCTCGTTGGGGTTGCCCTTGGCGATGCCGTGGTTGCAGCCGCTGTTGAGCGGCGCGTCGTACACGGCGACCACGCGGGCGCCCGCGGTGAAGGCGTCGGCCCCGCCGAGCGCGGCGATCAGGTCGCCGGTGCGCACGGTGAAGGTTCCGTCCGCGGCCACCTTGGTGACGCACTGGGCCGTGATGTCGGTCCAGCCCTGCGTGGGCTCGGTGCCGGCGCGGCCGTCCTTGCCGGTCTTGACCGCATCGAAGCCGCCGTCCGCACCCGCCGCCACGTACACGTGCATGCTCGCGGCGACCTTGGAGGGGTCGAGCCCCGCGCTCATGGTGTCGACGAACTGCACCGAGTAGGCGTCGTAGGCGGAAAGCCCCGCCGGGACCGTGGCCGAGAGGCGCCAGTACAGGTCGTCGGCGACCGTGGCGTCGGCGGCCTTGCCCCAGGCGGCGGTGCTGTCCTCCAGCACGTGCTTGGCCACCTTGGGCGTCGCGGCCTTGGGCTTGACGGTGACGGCACTGCCGCCCACCAGCACCATGATCGGCACGGTGCCGACCTCGTTCAGGGCGATGGCGTCGTCGTCGGCGACGATGAGCCAGTAGCCGCAGGGTAGCTCGGCCGCCGTGCCCGCGTTAAGGGCCACGGACACAGCGCCAGAGCTCTGGAGGGAACGAGCGAGCTGTGCGCTCAGCGCGCTCGTAAGGTGGGAATCGGCGTTGAGCCACTCGGCAGCTTCCTGCGCGGTGGTCTGGGAACTGGGCATGCCAGCGCTGTGCAGCACGGGCAGGACAGCGTCGCGCGCCGCGTCGTTTGCCCAAGCGAGGTCGGTGGCGATCTTGGCGTCGCTGTCGCCGTCGACGACGTCGGCGCTAAAGATCTGGTAGGCGTCGTAGCTGCTCGCCACGGTGCCGCTCACCGTGATAGAACCGGTCGAGGTCGGCGCGGCCTGCGCGGAAGCGGGGAACACGACCGCGCAGGTGCCGATCAAGAGAGCGAGCAGCGCAAACAAGATCGGGAAGGAGCTAAACTTCTTATTCACGAAGCTCACCTCCCTTCGCATTCGCCTTGCGACGAATGTGCATCCAGGCCGCAGCAGCGCAAAGCACCGCCGCGCCGGCAAGGTACGTCAGAGTGACGCCCGACATACCAGAAAGGGGCAAAGAGGTGGAGTAGGTGTTGGTGAAGGTGGGGCCGTGCTCCTCGGGATTCGCGCTGTCGAAGTTGACGGGGACCTGGTCCTTTTCGGCAATATCCTTGCCGTCGACGTCCTTGATCTTGGTGTAGGTCACCTTCGTGGGCTTGATATTTTTTCCGTCTTTTTGGTCCGTCATCGTGACATCAAATCGATAGACCGACTTGTCGTACTTGTAGTTCGTAAACGGCGTGGTCGGCTGCTGTTCGCGAACGTAATAAGTAAAGGTTTTGCTTGCACCGCGACCCGTTGGGTCAGTCTCGAGTTTGTCGAGTTGTTCGAGTTTGTACTCAATCGGGTCGAAGCCCAGGGTCAGAGGATTGTCGCCACCAGCAGTGGTGGACTTGCTACTAACGATAGTCTTAAACTCGCTGTCAGTCGCAAGTTGAAGCGTAAACTCCTTCATCTCGCTACCCTTAACGACCTTAGTTGCCTTAGGGGCCCAGGAACCCTTCGAGTCATACGGGGTGTACTTGTTGGTGAAGGTCCTTCCCCCGTCGGAGCCGACAATCGAATAATAGCCCTCAGTAGCATCTGCTTGCACGCTAGCGTCCCGGTAGTCAGTTTCGCCCTTGGGATGCTCGACCGCGCTCACGTCTTTAATCTCGTAGTTATGGATTTTGAGCTCTATGGTCTTGTTCGGATCGTCCCGAGTCGGAACAGGCATGAGCACAGTCGTGTGGTCTTCGACTGTCACCTTAATCTCGTACACGGCGGGGTCGTATGTGATGCCGGAAACCTTTCCGGCATTTTCGACTAGGTAATATGTAACCGGGCCAGCCGTACTGTTCGCTGCAAACTGTTCACCAAGGTTAAACGTGATGTTGCCTCCATCAACATTACTTGCAGTTCCAACCGGGGTGCAAACGTCATGATTGAATACCCCGCCAGCGAAAGGATCAACCGAATCCTTGCGGTAGACAGTAAAGGAGAACTCCCCATCTTCGAGGTCGCGGCCGTCCAACGCCTTGGTTGCCTTTAGCTTAAGGCTTGGGTAGACGTACATATCCGCTGGCTGACCCAAGTACAGGTCACCATTCGACATGATGCCGCCACCATGGTTCCAGGAATAGTTGCCAGTGATGAAGGTTGTGGCAAGACCCTGCGCAGCCGTCGCAGCATCATCTCCGGCATTAACACCCGAAGATAAGCCGATACTATTCTTGACCTGAACACCACCATTAGCCGGAATACTAATCTTCTTTTCAAGTTCAATGCTTCCCGAATACTTGGCGTCTCCACCGCCAAGCATCTTGCCGATTACCGCTGCGATTGGATCGCTGTGGCCCGTTGCAGCAAGGAAGAAATCCGCATGGCCGTTCGTGCGAAATACATCTTTATTGTAGGCATCAATATCTTGATTCTTGCCGTGACCGCCGCCAGAAAGATGGGGCGTACCGTTATTGCCCGTATTATTAGCTGAATCGTACGTCTCGTCATATTGCTTGCTCGCGTCAGCGGCTCTATTGCCAAAAATCGCCGTGCCGTCGGTGTTTGTCACCAAAGTCTTACCCGTCGGGCAAACCGCAACGCCGCCACCGTAGCCACCGGCCTCATTACTGCTTATATATGAGTTATAGACAAATAGCCTACCCGCATTAGATGCAGTGTTCGAATCGCCCTGGACGAAGATGCCGCCTCCGCCCCAGTCAAAGCGAGACATGCAGTGGTTATGAGTGATGTAGACTGGGCTATCTTTTGACGCTCCATTTATCATCGCGTCAACCATCTGGCCCACTCGGATGCCGGCACCTTCAGATCGGTAGCTCACGTTAGAGGCAATAGTTCCCCCCCGTAATCCTGAGCCATGCCGTATCCTTGCGAGACCACCCTTGTCGACCAACATCGGTAACGTAAACGCCGCCACCAGCTTCTTCAGAATAATTGCCAGTAATCTGGCCACCAGAAATGGTGACATGGACGCCGTTTTTGGCAGCAAGCCCAGCGCCGCCATGACAACCATTGCCATCACTACCGCAGAAATTAGCATAGTAATTGTTCGTAATGTAACCGCCAGAAATAGTAACGCTGCCGCCATTTTCGGCCATGATGCCGCCGCCAAATCCGTTCATGCCATCAAGCGTGCTATTACCGGAGATTACGCCGCCGGTCACTGTGACTGCAGACCCATTATTGGCATATACACCGCCGCCACTAGGAGCGCGGTTGCCGGCAATTACGCCGTTAGAAATGATAAGAGTCGAATTATCGACAGATATTCCTGCGCCGGCACCATTGTACGGACAAAAACCTCCACAAACGTAACCACCGTTCATATTGACGGTCGAGCCACTCTCCGCGTACACCAGGCTTCGGACCTTGTAGTCTTTCTGTTGTGTGAGCACGCCGCTCTCAAGACTGAAATGACCGCCGTCCTTGATATTGATGAGCTTCAGTCTTTCAGAGCCACCGCATGCCACGATGGCGCCCTTACCTTTAATATCGCCTTCACCTTTAATATCAATACCATGCTCTACCAGCGACTCGGTTGTGCCCGTTCCTTCTGGGGACGATTCGGTCACATAGTAGGAAAGGTAAGTCGGAATGCCATCGTTGTCGTAAGACAGTGTGGCTTCCTTGCCATAATTGGCGGGAGTTAAATTCTGTCCCTGATCATTTAGCGGCTGGCCGTTACCGACCTTTTCCTCCGTCTGCACAGAATCCTTAATTGTAAGTGTCGCGCCACCGGTGATATTGAACAAAGGCTGATCTTGACTCTTATGCTTAATCTTGCAGCCGTTTAGGTCCAGTGTGATATTAATGACGCTATTATTGAGCTGAATTGTCTCGCTGGTATCAATATCATTCATAAGCTTGAAGTTAGCAACACCGCTTGCATTCGCCAGGTCTTTCAAGTCGTCAGCTGTTCGTATTTCAGTGGATGCCGTTTTAGTCTGCCCGCCTTCCGGCATTACGGCATTGCCATCCGACAACTCGCCATCTTCGGCCTGCAGCTTACCTTCAGGCTGACCCTGCTCAACACCATTTGAAGGGTGGGCTTCGTCGCCCTCGGTCTCGCCGCTATTCAGCTTTTCGGTATCCCCGTTGTTGGTGTTTTCTACACCAGTAGACTCACTTGAGGAATCCCCCGTCACAGTTTCTTCGGTCTGGGCATCGTTGGCAATGGCCTGCGAGATCGGAGGCATGACGAGCGACAGCACCAGGCTCAAAACGGATGCTCCGCACAAAACGCCTGCCAGTACACGGCGCGTCGCTTTTTTACTCTGCTTAGATTTGTCTGAATTCGCTTTCATCGATGTCTCCTCCCCAAGAGACCGCGATCTTGCTCTTTCCCTATCAAACGTATCTGCGCAATCTGTAATTGCGCTCGCTTAATAATGCTATTGTAATTATTGTTTAAACATCTGTGCAACAAAAACCGATAGTTTTGTAGCGAGTTCTCAATTCTCTTGACAATTGTTCAGATTTGCCTTCGTTTATTCGCTATAAATTGTCTGTTTCTACTGGTAATTAAGTTAGTTATCAGTTTTTTAATAGCATTTTATTTATCTGCACAACATTTTGCTCAAGAGCAAACATCCTGTGAACGGTCGAAAATCGACCGTGAGCGGTAGGTCATTAACCGGGAAGAATATCCTACTAAACTGATGAGAATATCTTTAACCCATCGGTGGTTAGAAACGTGATGTTCAGACAACCATATTTGACTTTTCGCGCAGATTTAGGCATCAATTCGCCTAAATTGCCTGAGGCCGCCGCAAAGGTGCCTGTCCCCTTTGCGGCGGTTCTCGCCCGATCGCTACAGCAGATGCTCCTGAATAAAGATCGCGATGCCGTCTTCGTCGTTGCTGGCGGTTACAAAATCGGTGGCGGCACGGGTCGCGTCGCTGCCGTTTGCCATAGCCACGCCCACGCCGGCGTCAGCCACCATGCAGGTGTCGTTATCGGCATCACCAAACACGCAGATGTTCGTAAGCTCCATGTCGTTGAGCTCCGCCACGCGCACAAGGCCGCGCGTCTTGGACACGCGCGGATCCATGAACTCGTAGAGCCGCTGCGTGGTTTGCAGGGCCGCCGCCTTAACAGTGTTATCGGCAAACGTCGACGCCCGCTCAATCACCCGCGGCATTACCTCGGGTGCCATGGCAAACATCACCTTGGGCTGCGGCTCGCGCAAAAACTCGGCAAAATCGACCACCTGGTAGGGCACACCGTCGACGCGCGACAGGTGCTCGACGCACGCGTTGCTCTCGGGCACGTAGAACACGCCGTCTCGGGGGCAGACGGGCGTTGCCGGAAGGTCCGCCATGTGCTTGCAGATGCGCGCGATGGTCTCGCCCGGCAGCGGATAGCTCAGCTCGTTAATGCCGTGCGCGCGGTCGATGACCTCGGCGCCGCCGCAGCCCACGAGCACGTCCACCAGGCCTTCGATACCCCAGAGCTTGTACATAGCCTCGGTCGCGTGGGCGTCGCGCCCGGTGCACAGGCCAAAGAGCACGCCGCGCTCGCGCAGGGCGCGGATCGCCGCCACGGTGCGCGGGGACACCGTGTGCTGGCTCGTGAGCAGCGTGCCGTCAATATCGCAGAACACGGCTTTGATGTGGCTGAATGTGGCGTCCATGGGGCCCTTTCTGGGTTGCGTGGCGGTGTTGGATGCGCATTCGCGCGTGCAACATGGTATGCCAAAGTTCAGTCGAAGCCAGCTAGAGCAAAAACCACCACAAAGGTGCCTGTCCCCTTTGTGGTGGTTTTGGTGTTAGCGATCCAGGTGTTTGTGTCCAAACAGCAGCAGCGCTGCGGGAACTGCCGTTACGACCAGGCCCGCGCCTACGAGTGTCTGCTGCACGCCAAATGTTGCTGCCAGCCACGGGGCAATCGCCAGCGGGGCCACGCCGGCGAACATGTTGCCAAAGCCCATGACCGAGTTGACGCGACCGAGCTGCTCGAGCGGGGCAGTCGTTTGCACAATGGTGTTATGGAGCGGGTTGACGACGCCCCAGGCCACGCCCAGGGCGATCTGACCAATAAGGGCCACGCCCACGTACGGCGTGCCCACATAAAGCAGGCTTCCCAGGCCTACAGACATAAGCGCCACGAGCAGCGTTTTAAGGCTGACGAGGCGCGGCGGCATGCGGAGCGCGACCACGGCGCCCAGCACCGCGCCCACACCGCAGGCCGACGAGAGCCAGCCCATCCATTCGACGCCGACGTGCAGGACGTCGCGATAGAAGAACGACTCCAGCGGATCGAAGGCTCCGTAGCCAAAGTTCGAAAGGAAGATAATGCAGAAAAGTAGCGCGAGGACGCTGTTGGTGAAGACCGTCTTGATGCTGGCCGCGAAGGTGGCGCGAGCGGACGTGCTGGGGTTGGAGCGATTAGCCTGCCCCGCGTGCTCCCCCTCCTCTGCCGAATCGGCATCCGCCTGTCCGACGACACGACTTGCCCTCGGCTTAAAGCCCCAGCCGGCAATGAGCGCGAGCAGGGTGAACAGTATCATGAGCACGAACACCGCGCGCGACGATGCCGCAGCCGCGACAAAGCCGCCCAGCGTGGGGCCAACGATAATGCTCAAGTTGGAGAACATGGTGATGGTGGAGTTGATGTCTTTGAGTTCGACGGGGTCGTCGGTAAGATAGGCCGGATAGGACGTGGCGATGGGCTGGGCGAATCCCATCACAAAACCCAAGAGCGCCGCGCCGGCAAGGACTGTCTCGGTCGCGCTGCCAAAGGCGATGATTGCCGCGCCCGTTGCAAGCGTGCCGACGATGCTTAGCATAAAATGGCGGCGCGGGCCCCAGGCGTCGAGCGCCGCGCCACCCGCAAAGGACCCCAGGATTACGAAGACGTTCATAAACAGAACGGCCAGCGACGTCGCGACGACCGAAGCGCCGTCCGCATAGGTGAGCGTTCCGATAACGCCGATAAAGTAGCTGGTTTGAAAGCCGGTGTAGATGAGAAACCGCATTGCCACCAGGCGCTTAGCCTGCGCGGACAGCGATGGTTGAGGTTTTGAGAATAGAGATGTAGACATGAGGGCTCCCTGTTGCATACGAATACGGGCCGCGGGCATTGACCACCGACCATCGACTCAATCTTTCCGTATGCAACGTTAAGGACGCATCGGGCCTCTTCTCTCCGTTTTTGCCAGCACGAACTACTTGGTAGATTTTAAGGCATGTCCCAAACATCTACCAAAGCAAAAACCACCACAAAGGTGCCTGTCCCCTTTGTGGTGGTTTTAGGCGAGCTGGTCTTGAATCAAATCGCAGATGGCTCGGGCGTCGTTGATGTTGATGGCTCGGGTCGCGAAACCGGCGTCGAAGGCCTGACGTGCTAGGGCTTCGTTGCAGGCGAGGGCCAGCGTGCGGCCGTCGACCAGATCGAGCGAGCTCTTGCCGCGCAGACGGTCGACACCGGAGCGCGCGACCACGATATTGTCGAAGCCCTCGGTCTTATAGCCCTCAATGATCACCACATCGACGTCGTTGTAGCGCGACAGCAGCTCGCGCGCAGGCATCTCGTCCTCCTCGCGCGTGTCGGCGTACTCCGCCCAGCGCGTGGCGCAAATGAGGCCCACGTGCTTGGATCCCGCCTGGTGATGGCGCCAGGTATCCTTGGCGGGCACATCGATATCGAAGCCATGGTGCCCGTGATGCTTGAGCGAACCCACGCGCAGGCCACGGCGGGTAAGCTCGGCGATGACCTTCTCGACAAGTGTGGTCTTGCCCGAGTTTTGGTAGCCGATAAACGCGATCGCGGGGACGGCCGGGGTGGGCGCGGGCGCGGCGGCAGCGGGTGTGCTCGCGGGCACAGCGCCGTCGGCAGCCATGGACTCAATAGCAGCCGCCTGGCGCTCTGCGCGATCCCACACGCCCGAACGGCCGCCCTCCTTGTGCAGCAGGCGCACGTCGACGATTTCCATGCCGCGGTCGACGGCCTTGCACATGTCGTAGATGGTCAGACACGCGGCGCTCGCGCCGGTCAGCGCTTCCATCTCAATGCCGGTCTTGCCCGTCACGCCCGCCGTGACCAGCACGTGAAAGCCGACCTGCCCGTCCGAGCGCGCCGGCGCCCAGCCCTCGGGCGTCTCGTCGGCCGGCATTCCCGCCGGAGCGATGGGCTCGATATCGCACTTGCTCTTGGTGATGAGCAGTGGGTGGCACATGGGGATGATGTCGCTCGTGCGCTTGATGGCCATGATGCCCGCTACGCGCGCGCAAGCTAGCACGTCACCCTTTTTGGCGCGGTCCTGCAGCACCATCGCCTGCGTCTCGGGATGCATGAGGATGGTGCCCTCGGCGATGGCGATGCGGTGCGTCTCGGCCTTGTCGGACACGTCGACCATGCGCACCTCGCCCTTGGCGTCCACGTGCGTCAGCTCGTCGCGGCGGGCGTCGCGGGCGGGCGCGGCGTTGTCGCTCGCGGACGGCTGCGCGGCCGCGTACGCGGCGTCCTTGCTGGCAGACGTGGCTTTGTGGGCTGACATCGCGGCCCTGCGAGCGGCCTTAGTGGCATCGGCGTACCTGCTCTTGGCCATATGATCATCCTCCGATTTGGGACATAAATCGTTGCGTGCCCTCAATTATCGCGTGTTCCTGCGGTTTGTGGGCCACGGCATCGCGCCAAATCGAAAGCACCTGCATATCATCACCACGGCGTAGCGCCTCGCGGACCGAATACTCGGCATCGCTGAACAGGCACGGGCGTACGTTGCCGTCTGCCGTCAGGCGCAGACGGTTGCAGCTCGCGCAAAAATGGTTGGACATGGCACTAATGAAGCCGACCGTGCCCGCCGCGCCCGGAAAGCGCCAGTAGCGCGCGGGACCGGCACCGGCAGGAGCGTCGTTGATGTCGAGCGGCCCAAGCTCGCCCAGACCCGCCGCAGCGGCCCCGGCATTGATGCGTGCCCGCAGCTCGTCGCTCGGTACGGTGTCGCTCGCGTCCCACAGCTCGGGATTGAGCGTGGGCGCATGCGGGTCCACGGCACAATGCGAGCTCGTGTGCTCGTCGCCGATGGGCATGTATTCGATAAAGCGCAGGTGAATGGGGCGGCCGACCGTGAGCCGCGCGAGGGCCGCCACGTCCTGGTTGAGGCGACGAACCACAACACAGTTGACTTTGACGGGCTCGAACCCCCAAGCAAGCGCTGCATCGATGCCCGCCATGGTCTGCTCGAGCCGGCCCAGGCGCGTAATCTTTCCAAAGAGCGCGGGGTCGAGCGTATCGAGCGAAATGTTGACGCGGTCGAGCCCGGCGTCTTTGAGCTGCGGCGCCAGCTTGGGCAGCAGGGCGCCGTTGGTGGTGAGCGAGATGTCCTCGATCTGCGGGATCGCGCGGATGTCGCGAATGAGCGGGATAATGCGGCGGCTGACCAACGGCTCGCCACCCGTCAGACGCACGCGGCGAATGCCTTCCCCCGCCACCAGACGTACAAAGCGGGCGATTTCCTCGGCGCTGAGTAGCTCGCCATGCGCACGAGGTGCCACACCATCGGCGGGCATGCAGTAAATGCAGCGGAAATTGCACTTGTCGGTAACGGCAATGCGCAGGTAGTTGATATCGCGGCCAAAACCGTCATGTTGCGTGAGCTCGTCCACGCAATCCTCCCCTCGCGCAGCGATTTATTCTTCGGGAAACATAATACCCCACAAGAGAATCGTGCCGACACGCGTACGACAGGGCATGCCATTCGAGCAAGAAGGGCTTCCCGGGCCCATCCTCAGCATTCAAACCGTCCCAACATTCGACGCTTTTCCCGATATTGGCAAAAAACGTCGAATGTTGGGACGGTTTAGGTGTCCGCGGGGCTCGGATGACGGGCCAGACGCCCCTAGAGGCCACCGTTCCAGTGCCGAATCACGAATTCCCGCAGGTCATTCTGCCGTTTCTGGAACGTCTCGCTTCGATCGCATTTGAGACCCATAGCGAGCGCAATGGCATTCATCGCCCGGTGCAATTGCAGCCGGTTGGCAAACTGGGTCCCGGTGAGGACGATCATCCTAAAGCCCAGCGCGCTCAGCACGGTCATGCGCTCCGCGTCAGACGCACTGCGCTGTTTATCGAGATGGTCCGAGCCGTTGTATTCAATCCCCGTACCGCTCGCAGGTGCATATACATCGATCTCGAAATACCCGGCCTTAGCGAGATATTTGAGCTCGTTGGGAACATCGACCCGATGGTTGAGCTCAACCCTGGTGTACCCGAGCCCGCCTTGGGAACGCTTCGCGACGACCGTGATCGCGGTGGCCGTCTCCATGGGCGACCGCGCGCCATCGTGCACACGCCTGAGCACGGCAGCCGCACGTGTAGCCCCCTGACGAGATCGGTTCTCATCGCAATAAGCGACCAAGTCGACAACGGTATACCTCTGCCCCATCTCGATATAATCGCCTGACGACAAATGATTCAAATGGTATCGGGCGCAGATTTCATACCCATATTCCAGCTGCTCGGGCTCACTCATCCACGAACCCGCCTGGACAAAACACATGGCCTCGTCAACCACCAAGAGACCCTCTGCCACCTCGATAAGATGATCCGAAGGTATGGGCGCCCCAAACACGTGGCGTCGAAGGCCAGCCGGCCGAGAGCGTTCAAAATCGAAGCTGACCAGCGTGTCGATACGATCGAGCTCCTCATGTGGAATGCCAAGTGAGGCCAGGTAGTCGGTAACAATCTCGACCGCCGCAGATATTCTCAGCCCCTTGGCATCTAACCCCAGTTTGGGCAGGTCCGCGGTCGACTCCGCCTCGTCGGCAAACTGATCCTCGTCGTATAGGCTGCTTGCTCGCGAGAGCGGCTCTAACGGGCGCGCCACGTTGTGGTACAGCCAGGCGGTCTTATGGGACAGGACGATCGGCAGGTCCATGAGCCCTCCAATGGGTCGGATAACCAACCTTATTCCCCTGCTCGCGGATTCGCACACCTTCGTGCGCGAGAAAGCGATTCCACCCGATCGGATGACAGAAAAACCGTCCCAACATTCGATGCTTTTCCCGATATTGGCAAAAAACGTCGAATGTTGGGACGGTTTGAGGCGGGGTGAGGAGCATGGAGGGCCAAAGTACCGTGCCCGAACGGGTTAATCCAGCTCCTTTAGGCCATGCGCCAGCTGCCAGTACTCCCCGTGCAACGCGAGGAGCTCCTCGTGGGTGCCGCGTTCGATGATGCGGCCGTGTTCGAGGACCATGATCGCGTCGGCGTCGCGGACGGTGGACAGGCGGTGCGCGATCATAAACGTGGTGCGCCCGCGCATGATGCGGTCCATGCCGCGCTCGATGAGCTTTTCGGTGCGTGTGTCGATGGAGCTTGTCGCCTCGTCCAGGATGAGCACCGGCGGATCGGCCACGGCCACGCGCGCGATGGCGAGCAGCTGGCGCTGGCCCTGGCTCAGGTTGGCGCCGTCGGCTGTGACCGGCGTGTCGTAGCCTTGCGGCAGGCGGCGGATAAACGAGTCGGCACAGGCAGCCTCGGCGGCGGCGCGCACTTCCTCGTCGGTCGCATCGAGCTTGCCAAAGCGGATATTCTGGGCAATGGTGCCGCTAAACAGGTGCGTATCCTGCAGCACGATGCCGAGCGACCCGCGCAAGCTGGCCTTGGCAATGTGCTTAACGTCGATGCCGTCGTACGTAATCTCGCCGTCATCGACCTCGTAGAAGCGGTTGATGAGGTTGGTGATGGTCGTCTTTCCGGCGCCCGTCGAACCCACAAAGGCGATCTTTTGCCCCGGTTTGGCAAACAGGTTGAGGTCCGTGAGCACGCGCGTGCCCGGCACGTAGGAAAAGTCCACGGCATGGAAGCGCACGTCGCCGGCAAGCGGCACCAACCCGGTCACAAGCTCGGTACCGTCGGCCGCCACCGCACGGCCCGCATCGTCGACCGAGGCCACGTCGTGCAGATGCCCGTACGTGCCCACACCGCGGCCCTCGGGAATCTTCCACGCCCACGCGGATTCACCCGTCTGCACCAACTCCACGCAGCCCTCGTCCACCTCGGGCTCCAGATCCATCGCGGCAAACAGGCGCTCGGCACCGGCCAGCGCGTTGAGCAAGAAGTTGCCCAGCTGCGTAAACTGGTTGATGGGCATAGCCGCCTGACGTACAAAGACCAGGTAGCTCGCGAGCGCGCCCACGTCGGCCAGGCCGTTGATGCAGAGCATGCCGCCCGCCACCGCAACGATGGCGTAGTTAACGTAGCCGATCACCACGGTCATGGGCACCATCGAGTTGGCATAGCTCACGGCAGCGGTGCCGGTGCGGCGAAGCTCGTCGTTGCGGCCGGTGAAGCCGGCGACGTTCGCCGCCTCGTGGTTAAAGACCTTGATGACCTTTTGGCCCGAGACCATCTCCTCGACATATCCGTCCAAGTCGCCGAGCGATGCCTGCTGGGCGGCAAAGAAACGCTTGGAGCGAATACCCGAGTAGCGCGCGTACAGCACGATGGCCGCGTCGCACACGAGCGTGATAATCGTGAGCTGCCAGTTGAGGATGATGAGCATGGCCGTGGTGCCGATGACCTGGATGGTCGCCTGAATCACGTTGGCAAAGCTGTTGTTGAGCGCCTCGGAGACCGTGTCGACATCGTTGGTGAAGAAGCTCATGATGTCGCCCGAGCGCGTGCTGTCGAAATAGCTGAGCGGCAGCGTCTGAATGTGCGCGAACAGGTCGCGGCGGATGTCGGACACAACACGCTGGGCTGCGCGCACCATGATTTGCGAGTAGCCCAGTGCCGAGAGCACGCCAGCAGCGTAGATGGCGGCCGTAAAGAGAACCTGCTTGGTGAGCAGCTCCTCCCCGCCCGCGGCCAAGCCGTTGACGATGGGACGCACCATATAGGTGCCGGCAAGGCTTGCGATGGCGGCGATGGAGGCGAGCACGCCCACCGCGAGCAGCGAGAACTTGGCGTGGCCCATATAGCAGAGCAGGCGGCGGAGTGTCTGCCCCAGATTGGCCGGACGGGCCTGAGCTGATGTCTTAGGCATGACGCTCACCTCCTTCCGTGGCTCGAATTGATCTGCATGCGACGGAGGAAAACGGATCATCCGCGCCGTCGGCATCACCGTCGCCCGCATCCCCCGCGAACTCCATCTGCGAGGCGTAAATCTCCTGGTAGATGTTGTCACCCGCCAGCAGCTCCTCGTGCGTGCCCACGCCATGGACACGGCCGTCGTCCAGCACCACAATGCGATCGGCATCCATCACGCTCGCGATGCGCTGGGCGATGATGATCACGGTCGTATCGGGAATCTGCGCGATATGCTCGCGGATCTTGGCGTCGGTCGCCATATCGACCGCACTGGTTGAGTCGTCAAAAATGAGCACGCGCGGATGTTTGAGCAGCGTGCGCGCGATGCACAGACGTTGCTTCTGCCCGCCCGAAACACCGGTTCCGCCCTGGCCCAACTCGCCGTCGAGTCCGCCGATGCGGTCCAGGAACTCGTCCACGCACGCCGCGCGGCAGGCACGCAGCAGTTCCTCGTCGGTGGCATCGGGCGCGCCCCACTGCAGGTTCTCGCGCACGGTGCCCGTAAACAGTACGTTCTTTTGCAGCACAATGCCCACGGCGTCGCGCAGGGCAACCAAGTCGTAGTCGCGCACGTCACGCCCACCCACGAGCACGGCGCCCTCGGTCGCGTCGTAGAGGCGCGCGATGAGCTGCACGAGCGAGCTCTTGCCCGAGCCCGTGCCGCCGAGCACGCCCACCGTGGAGCCCGGCTCGATACGAAGGTCGATATGCTCGAGCACGTCCTCGGCAGCATCCGCGCGGTACTTAAACGACACGTCGCGGAACTCAACGCTTCCGTCGGCGACCTCGCGCACGGCCGCGTCTGCCGCGGGCGCTTGGATGAGCGATTGCTCGTCAATCACGCGCGAAATGCGCTCCACGCTGGCGAGCGCGCGCGTGAGCAGCAAAAACACGTTGGAGATCATCATGAGCGAGTTCATGATCAGCAGCACGTAGCTCATAAAGCCCGTGAGCGAACCCACGCCCAGCTCGCCGGCAATAATCATGCGCCCGCCGATCCACAGGATGGAGACGGCAGCCACGTACATCGACAGCTGAAACACCGGCAGGTTGAGTACGGCGTTGCCGAAAGTCTTCGTCGCCGTGCGCGCGAGCTCGGTATTGACGGTGTCGAACTTGGCCTCCTCGTGCTCGGCGCGCACGTACGCCTTGACGGCGCGCACGGCGGTGAGGTCCTCCTGCACCACGCCGTTGAGGTGGTCCATCGAGGTCTGCAGCTGGCGGTAGAGCGGGCTCACGCGGTAGGTGATGACGCCCAGCACTATTGCCAGCACGGGCAGGATAATCGCGAAGACCATGGCAAGCGGGCGCGACAGCACCAGGGCATAGACCAGACCGACGATGAGCGTCACCGGTCCGCGCACCATGGGACGGAAGCCGTTGCCGATGGCGTTTTGGATGACGGTGATATCGGTGGTCATGCGGGTGACAAGCGAGCTGGCGTCGTAGTTGTCCAGGTTGCCAAAGGCGAGCGTCTGAATCTTGCGATACTCGGCCTCGCGCAGGTTGGCACCCAGGCCCGAGGCCACACGGGCGGACGTGCGGGCATAACCCAGGCCCAGCACCAGCGAAAACGCCGCGCACACCAGCATGCACGCGCCCTGCAGCAGCATGTAGTTGACGTCGCCCGCGGGCACGCCCACGTCGATGATGTTGGCCATGATGACCGGGATAAACAGCTCAAGCGCAGTCTCGACCGAGACGAACATCACGCCGAGTATGGCATCGCGACGGTATGCCCCCAAATAGGAAAACAAGATTTTGAGATTGCGCACGCAGCTTCATCCCCCATCAAACGTTGTTCGCAAACGCACGTATTATTGCGCGCCGGGCGGCAGTGTCAAGTGTTCCGAAATCGATTTCTACAAGGCTGGCGCAGGCGCTAAGCCCGCGCGGCGCGTGCCCGTATTCAAATGGAAATGATTGAAGGCACGATTTTTTTCGCCCCACCGCCAACATAAACCTTGACTCTACAATCGTTGTAGGGTTTTCACTACACTGGTACGTAAATGAACCAAGCCAGAAAGTGCCCTGCCCATGGAACACGACCTCACACGCGGCAACGTCCTCAAGACCATCGCGGTCTTCGCCCTGCCCTATATGCTCTCGTACTTTTTGCAGATGCTCTACGGCATGGCCGACCTGTACTTTATCGGGCAGTTTAGCGGCGCCGCCGGCATCACCGCCGTGGGCAATGGCGCGCAGACGCTCTATATCATTACCGTGACGCTCGTGGGCCTGGCCATGGGAACGACCGTCATCGTCGGCCACGCCGTGGGCTCGCGACGCTTCGACCGCGCCGAGGCCGCCATCGGCAACACCATCACGCTCTTTATGGGCGTCTCGGTGGTACTGGCCGCGCTCTTGCTCACGTTGTGCCCGCAAATCGTGGCACTCATCGGCACGCCGGCCGAAGCGGTCGAGGGCACTGCCGCCTACCTGCGCATTTGCTTTATCGGCATTCCGTGCATCGCCGCATACAACATCCTCTCGGCCATCTTTCGCGGCCTGGGCGATTCGCGCTCGCCCATGTACGTGATCGGCGTGGCGTGCGTTATCAACATCGCGCTCGACTTTCTGTTCATTGGCCATATGGGGCTCGGCCCCGTGGGCGCGGCACTCGGCACGGTGATCGCGCAGACGGCAAGTGTGGCGCTTGCGCTCGTATGGCTCAAGAGCCGCCGCACGAATATCCACGTCAAGCGCAGTGACCTGCGCCCCCAGCCCGAGGTGCTCAGCAGCATCCTTAAGATTGGCGTGCCCGTGGCCGTGCAGGACGGCTGCATCCAGGTGGCGTTTATGTTCATCACCGTTATCGCCAACCACCGCGGCCTGGTCGACGCCGCCGCCGTGGGCCTGGTCGAGAAGATGATCAGCTTTTTGTTCATCGTGCCGAGCTCCATGGGCGCCACCGTCAGCGCACTCACGGCACAAAACGCGGGCGCGGGCAAGGGCGACCGCGCGCGTCAGGTGCTCAAGGACGCCATGACCATCTCGGTGGTGTACGGCTGCCTGATCACGGCGCTCATGTGGTTGGTGGCACCGGCGTTTCTCGGCTTTTTTGCCAAGGACGCCGCAGTGGTCGCGGCCGGCACCGGCTATATGCGCAGCTATATTTTCGACGCGATCTTCGCCGGCATCCATATTTGCTTTAGCGGCTTTTTCGCTGCGTACGGCAAGAGCTACATCGGCTTTGCGCACAACGTGCTGGCCGTGGCACTCATTCGCGTGCCGGGCGCATGGCTGCTGTCGAACGCTTATTCCGACACGCTGTTTCCCATGGGCATCGCCTCGCCGTGCGGGTCGATTCTGTCGGCAGCCATTTGCGTGGTGGCGTTTACGGTGCTCAACCGCCGCGGTGCTTTTGACAAGTTGGTGGCGTAGCGGGGCGGCACGAGTCTGGCGCCCTACCCCCTATCGAAAGGAGCGGTCCTGTGACTGACACGCACGCTGAGTATACCGAGGGCCTGCTCCGCATTGGCGAGGTCGCGCGCCTGTTTAACCTGAGCGTTGGCACGCTGCGGCACTACGAGCAGATGGGCTTGCTGGAGCCGGCGTATGTCGATGCGGCAAGTGGCTACCGCTACTACGGCGCGCGACAGCTTTCTACCCTCAACACCATCAGCCACCTGCGCGTTCTCGATTTGCCGTTGGCTCAGATTCGCGAATTTGTGACCACTCGCGACGTGGACCTCATGCAGCGCCAACTCGCCCAGCAGCAGGAGCTTATCGAACGTAAACGCCGTGAGCTGGAACGCGTCTCACGCAAGATCGACAACCGGCTTGCCTTGTTGCGGGGCGCATTGGATGCTGAGCTCGATACCATCTACGAGGTCAACGCGCCCGAACTTCGTTGCGCCGTGCTGCGCGAACGCGTCAACCCCACCGATGCCTATGCGCTGGAGTGGCAGATTCGCCAGCTGCAAAAAGGACAGCACGAGACCTTCGTCTTCCTTGGCAATCTGGGTGTGGGCATCGCGCCCGAGCGCCTTGCCATCGGTGACTTTGATGGCTACGACGAGGTCTTTCTGCTGCTCGATGACACGGATGACTACCTGGGAGACGTCGAGGTTCGGCCCGCCGCGCGGTGCCTGACCGTCAGCTTCCGTGGCACGCACGGGCAGGCGGCCCCGCACTACGAGCGCCT
>CAKTWW010000030.1 GCA_934630855.1 uncultured Collinsella sp. | reverse complement strand
AAGCGCACCTTCGATTTGCGCGACGGTATGCAGGTGAGCTTTAAGGGCAGCTTCAATCTCTATAAGCCCACGGGCCGCATGAGCTTTGTCGCTCGTTCATTTTCGCTGGCAGGGGAGGGCCTGCTGCGTCAACAAGTGGCACAATTGGCCGAAAAACTGCGCCGCGAGGGCCTGATGGACGAGGCACGCAAACGTCGCATTCCGGTGTTTTGTTCACGCGTGGCGGTCGTCACCTCGCTTTCGGGCGCCGTGATCGACGACGTCAAGCGTACGCTGCGTCGGCGTAACCCACTTGTCGAGCTCGTTTGCGTGGGTGCCAAGGTCCAGGGCGAGGGTGCAACGGCGGAGCTCATCGAAGGCTTGCACCGCGCCGCTTCCATTACGCCCGCGCCCGACTGCATTTTGCTCGTGCGCGGCGGCGGTTCCTTCGAGGACCTCATGACTTTTAATGACGAGGAGCTCGCCCGTGCGGTGGCAGCCTGCCCCGTGCCTGTAGTGACAGGTATTGGCCACGAGCCCGATACCTCGATTTGCGACATGGTGAGCGACCGTCGCGCCTCCACGCCCACGGCGGCGGCAGAATCGGTGGCGCCGGCCATGACAGAGCTGGCCGACGTGCTCGAGACGCGCCATCAACGTCTGGGCGCCGCGATGGCATCGATGATCGGGTCGGATCAGGTCGATCTGGAGATGCTCGATCAGCGTGGTCGTCGTGCCTGGGACACCTATACGGCACGCTTGGGCGATGCGCTCGATGCGGCCGCGTACCGCCCGTGCCTCAACGATCCAACGTTTATGGTCGAGCGTCGCGAGTCGGAGCTCGCCCTGACGGCCGATCGCCTGTCGGGCGCCATTGCACGTTCGGTCGGGGCGTTCCGTTCGAGCTTCGAGCGTCTGCCCGAGCGCTTGGTCGCAAGCACCTCGGGGCTCGACGGCAAGCGCCATGCGCTCACGCTCGCGAGCTCCCGCCTGGAGCATCAGGGGCGCACGATGTTGAGCAAGCCGGCGTCCGACTTGGGTCGCGCAGCGGCCTCGCTCGACGCCCTGTCGCCGCTTAAGGTGCTTGCTCGTGGCTATTCCATCGCGTATAGCGAAGACGGTGTGGCTACGAGCGCTAAGACGTTTAAGCCTGGTGACGCCATTCGTGTGCGTATGGCAGACGGCAACGTGGCGGCAACCGTCAATACGGTCGAGTAGACCGCGTTTCATAGTGATAGACCTTTAGGAAAGGAAATAGATATGGCAGAGAAGACCCCGGTCGAGCAGCTTACGTACAAGCAGGCCTCGCAGGAGCTGGAGCTCATTATTCGCAGCCTGGAGTCGGGCGACATGGAGCTCGAGGAATCGCTCGAGAGCTACACCCGCGGCATTGAGCTTCTCAAGAGCCTGCGTACCCGTCTGTCCGATGCCGAGCAGAAGGTCTCGGTGCTCCTGAAGGATGTTGACGGCAACGACGTACTCGCCGACGGCGAAGCCGCCAACACCGACGACAACCTCTCGTTCTAATCATTCCCCCGCCCACTTGGGGGTAGTCTTTTTGGGACGGGGATTTTTTGACTCCCCTTTGGCGACGGCTCACCGAGCGCTTGCGTTTGCGAAAAAGTAGTCAAAAAAGCCCCGTCCCAAAAAGACTACCCTGATTCGTCTGAAAGGAACCAACCATGTGTGATTGCATTTTCTGCAAAATCGCCAACCACGAGATCCCCTCGACCGTCGTTTACGAGGACGACCAGGTCATCGCATTCGATGACCTTAACCCCCAGGCGCCGGTCCACACGCTCGTGATTCCCAAGAAGCACTACAGCGATATCGCCGACAACGTACCGGCCGAGACCATGGGTGCCATGGCTCACGCTATCCAGGAGGTCGCCAAGGCCAAGGGCCTGGAGGACGGTTTCCGTGTTATCTCCAACAAGGGCGTCAACGCCGGCCAGACCGTTATGCACTTCCACATGCACGTCCTCGGCGGCAAGAACCTGGGCGAGAACCTCATCTGAGGACGCGCAGCCCGTCGCCTTGGCTGCCTTTGGAGTAATCTATGCAGCTTTCTCAACTCGAATACCTTCAAGCAGTAGCGAGCTATGGCGGCGTGCGCAAGGCTGCTCGCGCCGTCCATGTGAGTCCACAGGCCGTTTCGTCGGCAATTAAGAAGTTGGAATCTGAGTATCAGATTGTTTTGCTCGACCGATCGGCGGGGGAGGCTGTTTTGTCTCCGGCGGGCAGAGAATTTGCGCGTCGTGCACGCGTGATCCTGGCGCAAGTCGACGATCTCAAAAAGTACGCTCAATCGAGGGGCGATGGCGTTTCGCCCGACGGCCACTTTCGTCTTTACGCCCCTTGCCTTCATGGACGGGGGCGCCTTTTTGTTGAAAACTGGTATGACTCGTTTGAGCGCTTGCATCCTCAGATCCACCTCGATGTGTGGCATCAGCCAACGGCTACATGTTTTGAGTCGCTCATGCTTGGTATTTCGGATGCAGCCATCTCATTTGAAGAACCACGGGACAGCGCCCTTTCTTCGAAATACTTGGGTGAAAAGGGGCTCAAGGTTCTTTCGTGCCCGGCGGGCCATCAATCTGTGGACGCTATGACCATTCGTGAGCTACTGGGCGGAAGACTCGCTGTTCCAATAAATTTGTCGCCCTGTCTTAATGCAATCAACCAATGCCCCGAAGCCCAGCTCGTTAATTTCCGCTTCCGTGATGTCGAATACGGAAGCAGGGCTCAGGTTGAATTTCTTCAAGCCGGGGGATTGATACTGAGCTTGTCAGGCTCTTCTCTCGCATCGGATGGATCAGAAGTGAGCGAGTGTTCCATTGAAGGATCGCGTGACGTAACTCTGCCTATCTACTTTTGCTATCGGCAAAATGCGTGGACCGATCGACACCAGACGGTTTTCCTTCACCTATTGTGCCATCTCGCTTCGTGAGACTATTTGGCATCGCGTCGTCAAGTGAATAGTGACGCTTCGTAACGCATGGTTGACGGCTTTGCCCTCATGCTTTTCCAAGATTCCGAATTAGATTGCTGACTCTTGGAGGGCGGAGCATGAAAAACCGTACGGTTTTGCTTTATATGACGTTCGTTTTCCTGTCGAACTTCAGCACCATTTTGTATTTTCTGACGGTTTACCTTGAATTCGTCGGATTCTCGATGGCGGCGATTTCAAGCATGATGATTGCATACCAAATGAGCAAGTTCATTCTTGAGGTTCCTACTGGCTATATTGCAGACAGGTTTGGACGAAAGGCGAGCGGCCTCGTTGGCATCATGGGAATGCTTGTGTACTACGCCGCCCTGCTTCTCGTCCGATCTCCTCTGCTTTTAATCGGCGCGTTTGCTCTCAAAGGTTTTGCCGTTGCATGCGTGAGCGGGTCCATCGAAGCGATTTACATCGACAGCGTCTCTCGGGACCAGCTCGTGGAACTAAATGTAGTTGAGCGTTTTGTCTTCTATGCGGCATATGCCCTTTCCGCTTGTGTGGGCGGCTTCATCTCGTCTAACAGCGCGTATCTCATCGGTCTTTCGATCGATATCGTTGCAATGGCGTTGACGTTGGTTGCTGTTGCCTGTATTCCTGAGAGGCGAAGCGGGGGCGCTGCTGCAATACCCGGGCGTAGAATTAACCCGAAGATGATTAGGGCCGCTATTGCGGGTAATAGCATTCTTCGCTCGGCGTTCGTCATGGACTGTTCCCAGGCATTTGCTTTCGTTGCTCTCGAAGACTTCTTCTCGCTGCTGCTCGCTGGTCGCGGAATGGACGCCGTTGCTTCGGGGATGACAATCGCGATCCAGCTTCTTGTCTCCGCGTCTATCGGTTTTATCGTGCCCAGCGTAATTGCTCATGTAGACAAGAAACGTTTTGCGCGCATTTGCGGCATCGTTCGCCTTTCCCTAACTGCTTTGTTTCTGATTCCCTTTACTCCAGTTTGCCTGCTGCCTGTGTTCTATGTACTGCAGACGGTCGCTTACGCGTTGTTTGCCCCGATTAAATACTCAGTTTTTCAAAATGCCGCCGATTCATCGATGCGCTGTTCGCTGATTTCGGTTCAAAGCCAGATGGTGGCGGTGGGCGCTATCCTTTTCTATCTATTCAATGCCGCGCTGAGTGGCATTATGGGCATTCAGCTCGTATTGCTTTTTGCGCTTGGGATTTCTTCTCTGGGATATATTCCAGCGCTTTTTCGTTTTACAGACCAAAGGCCATGAGCATTCAGGCATCGATAACTTATATATCAACGCAATAAACCCGAGCGCGAGGGCGTTTGGGTTTATTATTGAAGCGTATGTAACCTGGCGGCGCCACACCGCCTGTTAGTAGGGAGACACATGAACGTTCTGGTCGTCAACGCAGGATCTTCGACCCTTAAGTATCAGGTCATCGATACCAAGTCCCACAAGGTGTCCGCAAAGGGCTCCTGCGAGCGCGTCTGCTTTACCGGCGGTACCTTCACCCACGCTGCCAACGGCTCCAAGAAGGTGACCGAGAACATCGAGTTCCCCGACCACAAGGTCGCCATCGAGGTCGTCCTGAAGGACCTCGAGGCTAACGGCGTCAAGATCGAGGGCATCGGCCACCGCATCGTTCAGGGCGGCTGGTACTTTGGCGATTCTTCTCTTGTCGACGAGGACGTTCTGGCCAAGATCCGTGAGGTCGCTCCGCTGGCTCCGCTGCACAACAACCCTGAGGCCAACGTTATCGAGTACTGCCTGGAGCAGTATCCCGACCTGCCCAACGTCACGGTCTACGACACCGCCTTCCACTTCAACATGCCCGAGGTCGCCAAGACCTACGCCCTGCCCAAGGACGTCTGCGAGAAGCTTCACATCCGTAAGTACGGCGCTCATGGCACCAGCTACCGCTACATTTCCAAGAAGGTCGCCGAGATGACCAACGGCGAGGCCCGTAAGGTCGTCGTGTGCCACATCGGCTCCGGCGCTTCCCTGTGCGCCATCGAGGACGGCAAGTGCATGGACACCACCATGGGCCTCACCCCGCTCGACGGTGTCATGATGGGCACCCGCTGCGGCTCCATTGACCCGGCGACCGTCTGCTACCTGCAGCGCGAGGGTGGTTACACCTTCGACGAGGTCGACGAAATGATGAACAAGAAGTCCGGCCTTATGGCCGTGACCGGTGGCAAGACCAACGACTGCCGCAACGTCGAGGAGCTCGCTGCCGCCGGCGACCCCGACGCTCAGCTCGCCTTCGATATGTTCGTCTACAAGATTGCCGCCAAGGCCGCCGAGATGGCTACCTCCATGTGCGGAATGGACACGCTCGTCTTTACCGCGGGCATCGGCGAGCACGCCCCGGCTGTCCGCGCCGGCGTGGCCGACCGTCTGGCCTTTATGGGCGTCAAGATGGACCATGCCCGCAATGCCTTGCGTGGCGACGGCGCTTGGTGCCTGTCCGCCAAGGATTCCAAGGTCAAGATCTTCGTCATCCCCACGGACGAGGAGTTCATGATCGCTTCCGACGTCGAGCGCATCGTCAACGGCAAGTAATTGACGCAGGAGAAGGGGACTGGACGGTCTTGTGCCGTTCAGCCCCCTTTTTACGCTCTTTGGGCGAAGAGTTTGATAGTTATTTATTGAATTCTGATAACTTCTTATTAAGGATACGGCCGCCTTATGGGTTTGCCGACCGTACTGTAATCACGAAGGAGTCTCATGAACGTACTTGTTGTCAACGCCGGCAGCTCGAGCCTTAAATATCAGCTTTTGGATACCGATACCCGAGAGGTTTTTGCCAAGGGCAACTGCGAGCGTATCGGCTCGGAGATGGGCATCTTTGGCCACTCCGAGAACGGTGGCGCCAAGCAGACCGAGGAGATTCCTTTCCCCGACCACCGCTCTGCCATCGCGCGCGTACTCGAGGAACTCGAGAAGACTGACTTTACGATCGATGGCATCGGTCACCGCATCGTTCAGGGTGGCTGGTACTTCGATGATTCCGCGGTCGTCGACGATGAGGTCATGGCCAAGATCCTTGAGGTGGCGCCGCTTGCCCCGCTGCACAACTACGGCGAGGCCGCAGCAATTGAGTATTGCCGCGAGAAGTATCCGGAGCTGCCCAACGTGGCCGTTTTCGACACGTCGTTCCATATGACGATGCCCGAGGTCGCCTACACCTACGCCCTGCCCAAGGACGTGTGCGACAAGTACCACGTGCGCAAGTACGGCGCCCACGGCACGAGCCACCGTTACGAGTGGATGATGGCCAAGGAGATCTTGGGCACGCGCTGCCACCGTTTGCTGTCGTGCCATCTGGGTAACGGCGCCTCGCTCGCTGCCATCGAGGACGGCGTGTGCCGCGATACCACGATGGGCCTCACGCCGCTCGACGGCCTGATGATGGGCACCCGTTGCGGTTCCATCGACCCGGCCACCGTGTGCTACCTGCAGCGCGAGGGTGGCTATAGCTATCAGGAAGTCGACGATATGATGAACAAGCAGTCCGGCTTGCTTGCCATCTCGGGCATCTCCAACGACGCCCGCGACATCCGTACGCGCGCCTCCGAGGGCGACGAGCGCTGCCTGCTCGCCTTTGACATGTTTGCCTACAAGGCCATGCAGCAGGCCGGTTCCATGATCGCCTCCATGGCGGGCGTGGACACCATTACCTTTACTGCCGGCATCGGCGAGAACGACTGGTCGATTCGCAAGGCCTTCTGCGACTGCTTTGAGTGGCTGGGCGTCCGCATCGACAACAACAAGAACCGCGAGGCCGTGGGCAACGGCCCGCAGGTCATCAGCTCTGCCGGCTCCGCTGTCACGGTCATGGTCATCCCCACCGACGAGGAATACATGATCGCCCACGACGTCGAGCGCCTGACCAAGAACAACTAGCACATTCATTTGCAATTGAGAGAAAGGCCTCCAGAGCAACAGCTCCGGAGGCCTTTTTGTCAGCAGGCGAAAATCCTAGTCCCAAAGTGATCGGTGCCGCAACGCCTGCGCTCTCAGCAACGGCACCCAACCATTCAGATTCTCAGCCCCAGCTCGTAGCCAAGCCGCCGTCCACTCCAGATTCCCTGAATGCCACGTAGCGGTAGAAGGCCGCACAGGGTAACCCCTGAAAACATCCCGCAGACCAGAAACGCCCCCGTTCGCAGCTCCGAAGGAGCAGAACGGGGGCGCTTCATTGGTCGAGGACGTTTTCAGGGGTTACCCTGTGCGGCCTTCGGGCGAGTACGTTCGCTACTCAGCCATCTGAGCCTGGACGGCGGTGATGGCCACGACACCCACGATGTCGTCGGCAGAGCAGCCGCGCGAAAGGTCGTTGACCGGCTTGGCGATGCCCTGCAGGATGGGGCCGTAAGCGTCGGCGCCGGCGAAGCGCTGGACCAGCTTATAGCCGATGTTGCCGGCCTCGAGGTCGGGGAACACGAGCACGTTGGCCTTGCCGGCGACGGAGGAGCCAGGAGCCTTGAGCTGAGCGACGGTGGGGACGATGGCGGCATCGAGCTGCAGGTCGCCATCGATGGCGAGCTCGGGAGCCTTCTCCTTGCAGAACTTCACGGCCTCCTGGACCTTCTTGGCGACCTCGCCGCCGGCGGAGCCCATGGTGGAGTAGGAGAGCATAGCCACGTGCGGCTCGACGTTGCCCATGAAGGTGGACCAGGAGTGAGCGGAGGCAATGGCGATCTCGGAGAGCTCGTCAGAGGACGGGTTGATGTTGAGGCCGCAGTCGGCGAAGATCAGCGTGCCGTCGGTACCGAACTGCGGGGTGTCGGTGCACATCACGAAGAAGGCCGAGACCAGCTTGGTGCCCGGGGCGGTCTTGAGGATCTGCAGGGCGGGGCGCAGGGTGTCGGCGGTGGAGTGGCAGGCGCCAGAGACCAGGCCGTCGGCATCGCCCATCTTGACCATCATGGTGCCAAAGTAGGTGGCGTCCATCACCTGGGCGCGAGCCTGCTCGATGGTGACGCCCTTCTTGGCGCGGAGCTCGGCAAACTTCTGTGCGTACTCCTCGTGCTTCTCGGCATTGCGCGGGTCGATAACGGTGGCGCCGGGAACGTCGATCTCGTCGGGGTTGCCCAGGATGACGATCTTGGCCAGACCCTCCTCGATGATCTTAGTGGCCGCGACGATGGTGCGCGGATCCTCGCCCTCGGGCAGGACGATGGTCTTAAGGTCGGCCTTGGCGGCAGACTTCATACGGTTTAGGAAATCGCTCATGTTACTCCTTACAAGCGTTTCGCTAAGCTCCAGGCACCCAGCTGTTCACGAATAAACCCGCTGCTAGCGGGTTTACCTTTCAATTATGTTCGCCGTGGTGCTTGAGCTTTCCTTGTGTGGCAAGCTCATTATAGGACGCATTAGCGCTATAATCGCTCTGATAAATATGTCTCGAAGAATGTTCGAGAAAAGCCCAGCTAACAAGCACGTGGCTTTTGACAAGGAGTATCGATGCAGATTACCTCAGGCCTGCCTGAAGGCTTTAACGCCGGCGCATACGACATGATCGTCGTCGGTGCCGGGTATGCCGGTGCCGTTTGTGCCCGTCGTCTCGCAGAGACCATCGGCTACCGCGTTGCCGTTCTGGAGCGTCGCAGCCACATCGCGGGCAATGCCTACGACTGCACTGACGAGGCCGGAATCCTGGTCCACGAGTACGGTCCGCACATCTACCACACCTTTAACGAGCGCGTGCACAACTTCCTGTCGCGCTTTACCAAGTGGACGGACTACCAGCACAAGGTGCTCGCCAACATCAACGGCACTCTTATGCCCGTGCCCTTCAACCATGCGAGCCTTAAGCTCGCTTTTGGCGATGAGCGCGGCGAGGAGCTGTATCAGAAGCTCGTGGAGACCTTTGGCAAGGACGTCAAGGTGCCCATCATGGAACTGCGCAAGAAGAACGATCCCGATCTGGCCGAAGTCGCCGATTACGTCTACGAGAACGTCTTCTTGCATTACACCATGAAGCAGTGGGGCCAGACGCCCGACCAGATCGATCCGTCGATCACCGGTCGCGTTCCCGTCTTTGTGGGCGATGATGACCGTTACTTCCCGCAGGCCCCCTTCCAGGGCATGCCGCAGGATGGCTACACGGCGCTGTTTGAGCACATGCTCGACCACGACTTGATTGACGTGTTCTGCGACGTTGACGCTCGCGACCTCTTTGAGATCGACGAGACCACCGTCAAGGTCGACGGCAAGGTCTACGGCGGCGAGATCGTCTACACCGGCCCGCTCGATGAGCTGTTCAATCTCGACTTGGGCGCCCTGCCGTACCGCACGCTCGACATGAAGTTCGAGACGCTCGATATGGATCAGTTCCAGCCCGTGGGTACCGTCAACTACACCACGAGCGAGGATTACACGCGCATCACCGAGTTCAAGAACATGACTGGTCAGGTCCTGCCCGGCAAGACCACCATCATGAAGGAGTACTCCAAGGCCTATACGCCCGGCTCGGGCGAGACGCCGTACTACGCGATTCTTGAGCCCGAGAACCGCGAGCTCTACGAGCGCTACCTTGAGCGCGTCCAGAACCTTACGAACTTCCACCCGGTTGGTCGCCTGGCCGAGTATCGCTATTACGATATGGACGCCGTGACCAACTCCGCCCTCGATCTATCGGATGAGATTATCGCCTGTCATGCATAAAGTTATTACATTCGGCATCCCCTCGTACAATGCTGCCAAGGATATGGATCACTGCATTACCTCTATCCTTGAGGGAAGCAATTTTGCCACCGATGTCGAGATCATCATCGTCGACGACGGCTCTCAGGATGAGACGGCCGCCAAAGCAGACGAGTGGGAAGCTCGATATCCCGGCATTATTCGCGCCGTGCACCAGGAAAACGGTGGCCATGGCATCGCTGTCCTTTCGGGTCTTCGCGAGGCTCAGGGCACCTATTACAAGGTCGTCGATTCCGATGACTGGCTCGATGGTGACGCCCTTTCGACCATGCTGTCGCTGCTGCGCGGCTTTGAGGAGCGTGACCAGCGCGTAGACCTGTTTATCTCGAACTATGTGTACGAGAAGGTCTATGAGGGTACGCATGCCGCTATCGACTACAAGCTTGCCCTGCCGCGCAAGAAGGTCTTTACGTGGGACAAGGTCGGACATTTCCGTCTTGATCAGAACCTGCTCATGCACAGCCTGTGCTATCGCACGGACGTGCTGCGCGAGTCCAATCTGCCCATGCCGGCGCACACCTTCTACGTGGACAACATCTACGCTTACGTGCCGCTGCCGCGCTGCAAGACCATGTACTACGCCGATATTGACCTCTACCGCTACTTCATCGGCCGTGAGGGCCAAAGCGTCAACGAGGCCACGATGGTCAAGCGCCTGGATCAGCAGTTCCGCGTTACGCGCGTTATGATGGAGTCGTTCCACCTGTATAGGGATGTCGAGTCGCCGCGTCTGCGTTCGTACATGATGAGCTACTTCACGCTGATGATGGCGGTCTGCTCGGTGTTCACCAAGCTTTCCGATGAGGAGGGCGCTGGCGAACGCCTGATGACGCTGTGGAAGGATCTGAAGGCTTACGACGAGCGTATGTATCGTCACGCGCGCTACGGCGTGGTCGGGTTCTTCACCAATCTGCGTGGACGGGCCGGAGACAAAACCACAATCGGCATATACCGTCTTGCCTCAAAGATTTTCAAATTCAACTAGCACAGAAACGCTTGGGTAACGGGGACCCCTGGTCCTTAACTTGCTACTTCGAACAGTCCTGCGCAAGACGGAGGCGCCACTGGCGCCTCCTTTGCGTGCGGAACTCGTATCAAGTTAAGGACCAGGGGTCCTCTGCTATATCTCGCTTTATGTCAGACTCGTTGAATTTGAAGATCTTTGACGCGCGGTATACAGGTGCCTTGGCTGAAAAGAATCTGGTTGGTAGGTTGCCCGGTGGGGCTTGGTTATGTTTGTCGCGAGTTCCGCACGAGCCGAAGAGCACTTAATGTGCTCTTCGTGCGAGCCGGGACTGTAGAGCAGCAAACATAACCAAGCCCTACCGGGCAACCGGGCGAGCTAGTTTACTTGGCGGCGCCGGGGATGCCGTGGGAGGTTTTGGCGGTTTTGGCTCCGTTTACGATGGCGGTCTGTAGGGCCCTTACGACGAGCATGCCCAACAGGTCCAAGGGAACGGCGGCGCTTGCCTGGGCGTCTAGTTTACCGCTGGCGAGGGTGTAGATGGTGTCGCCGTCGTTGGTGGTGTGCGTGGGACGGATGGCGTGTGCGTAGGCGTCTGCGGCCATCTGGGAGATCTTGGTTGCCTGGGCCTTGGTGAGTTCCACGTTGGTGACGATGCAGCTGATGGTGGTGTTGGTGCGGTCGAGCGGCATTTGCATGGAGCCGGCGGCGGCAAAGGCCGCGAGCTCCATGTCGACGATCTGGTCGCTATCGGCTGCGGCGCGCATGCCGGCGACCCACTCGCCCGTGAAGGGGTCGACGACGTTGCCGCAGGCGTTGACCGAGACCACGGCGCCCACCTTAACAGGGCCGAGTGCCACGGCGGCAGCGCCAAGGCCGGCCTTCATGCAGGTAGCGGGGCCCATGAGCTTACCCACCGTGGCGCCGGTGCCGGCGCCCACATTGCCCTGCTCGAGCGTGGTGGGGGTGTTGTCGAGTGCCTCGCGCACGGCGGAGATGCCAGCCTCGATATCAGGACGCACCGTGGGGTCGCCATAGGCAAGGTCGAAGATGCAGCTGGAGCATACGATGGGCACCTGCGTGGGGCCGACGGGAAGGCCGATGCCGCGGCTCTCGAGCTCACGGGCGACGCCGCTTGCAGCCTCCAGACCAAAGGCCGATCCGCCCGAGAGGCAGACGGCGTGGACCTTGTCGACGGTGTTCTCGGGGCGTAGCAAATCGGTCTCGCGCGATGCCGGGGCGCCGCCGCGAACGTCAACGCCGCCGGTAGCGCCCTCGGGTGCCACGATTACGGTGCAGCCGGTGCCGGCTTCCTCGTCCGTATAGTTGCCATAGCAAAAGCCATCGACATCGCAGACGTCAATGGCTTCGAGCGTTGTATCCATGTTTTACTCCTATCGGTTTTCCGCCGGGCCTTGTGCCCGGTCGGGATCCGTACGGTACGGCAAAATTGTAGGCGCTGGGGGATACCCAGCGCCAGATGCAATTACGAGAGTTTTTGAATCGCGCGTGCGACGCGGGCGATGGGAAGACCCACCACGTTGTAGAAGTCACCCGAAATATCGTGCACGAGCATGCGTCCGCCGACGCCTTGGATGCCGTAGGATCCTGCTTTGTCCATGGGTTCGCCCGAGGCGACATAGCGCTCAATCTGCTCGTCAGAAAGCTCATAGAACGTCACGTCGGTCACATCGACAAACGACAGACTCTCGGCGGCATGCGGAGCGGCCGTGTCGCCTGCCTTAACGATGCAGACGCCGGTTGCGACCTGGTGCGTGCGCCCCGAAAGCTCGCGGAGCATGGTTCGCGCCTCGTCCTCGTTTGCCGGCTTTCCTAAAATCTTGCCGTCGAAGGTGACGATGGTATCGGCGGCGACGGTCAGCTCGTTGGACTCGGCATGCTCGGCGGCAACGGCGGCCGCCTTAGCGCGTGCCAGGCGCTCGACAAGTGTAAGCGGGGCCTCGCCATCAAAAGGAGTCTCGTCGATGTCAGCGGGGATGACGCGGATGTCATAGCCCGCCTCGCGCATGAGCTCGATGCGGCGCGGCGATTGCGAAGCCAAAATCATAGCTGGATGCCCTCGGCGACCTTCTCGACGGCCTTGTCGCCGGCGAGCGTACGCAGTAGCTCAAGCGCAAAGGGGAGCGACTGGGCCATGCCGCTGGCGGTGATGATATTGCCGTCTTGCGTGACCTTTTCGCCGGTATAGGCGCCCTCGGGGAAGCTCTTCTCAAAGCCGGGAAAGCATGTGGCATGGCGTCCCTCGAGCAGGTCGAGTTCGCCCAGGATAAACGGGGCGGCGCAGATGGCGGCAACATGCTTGGTCGCGGCGAACTCGCAGACTACGTCGCAGACGCGCTGGTCGGCGCGCAGGTTGGTGGCGCCAGGCAGACCGCCGGGCAGTACGACGCAGTCGTACTCGTTAAAGTTGATCTCGTCAAAGAGCGCATCGCAGGTCACGGGGATCTGCAGTGAGCTTACGACCTCGCGCGTGGGCATGATCGAGACGAGTGTGGCGCGCACGCCGCCGCGACGCATGACGTCGACCATGGTCAGGCATTCAATCGTTTCAAAGCCATCGGCGGCGAGAACGGCAACGCTGGGCATGAGGGTTCCTTTCGTAAGGCGGCATACAATTAGCCGTCTTATACCCCGAAGACCCCCACTTGCCACGCGCCATTCCCCAATGATTTTTCTGGGTAGCTAATTTGGGACGGGGCTGTTTTAGCTACCCCGGGAGCCCCGTTCCAAAAAGACTGGGCGTGTATGGGTGTTGCGCACTAGGTGGGGCTTGAGCTGGCGCCGTAAAATCACGGCATCCGTCATATTTCGCTACATGAGGAGCTGATTTACGATGATAGGCCTTAGGGTATCCGATCTTCTTGTATTGCTAGTTGTGTTTGGCGGTGTCGCGGCCGTCGCCTTTGCTGTTATCTTGAACAAGGAATCGTCGAATAAACCTCAGCCCCCACAGTTCAATTCGTACCAACAGGTGCCTCCGGCGCAGCAAATGCCGCCGACGCAGCAGGTTCCGCCGGCACAGCAGACACCGACAGCAGTCGATGATGCTCAGCCAGTTGAGCCCGCTCATTTTTGCGCTCAGTGTGGCTCCATGGTGGAAGCAAATGCCTCCTTCTGCCAAAACTGCGGCACCCCAGTCAGCCGCCAGTAATGAAATGGGGCGGGGGTTCAGCAATCATTCACCACTCGGTGATTGCTGAACCCCCGCCCCGGAAAACTCATCTTGCTAGTTGCGCTTGAGGTGGACGACGGTTTCGCAGTGGAAGGTTTGCGGGAACAGGTCGACCGGCGTGATCTTGACGGGGGAGAAGGTGCCTTCCTCGACAAAGCGCTTGAGGTCGCGGGCCAGAGTTGCCGGGTCGCAGCTTACGTAGGCCACGTCGCGGGCGCTTGTGCTAGCGATAAGGTCGATCGCCTCAGGGGCGAGGCCTGCACGCGGCGGGTCGACTACCAAAACGTCGGCATCCTGGTCGGGGAATTCGCGCACCGCGTCGCCGCCGATGACGTCGACGTTATCAAGTTTGTTGATCTCTAGGTTACGGCGTAGGTCGCGCACGGCCGGGCCATAAGCCTCGACGGCGGCGACAAAATCGCAGCGGCGGGCGAGCGGCAGGGTAAAGGTGCCGGCACCGCAGTACAGGTCCACGGCCAGCTCGTCTTCCTGCGGGTCGAGGGCGTCCATAACGAGCTCAATCAAAATCTCGGCGCCCTTGGTATTGACCTGGAAAAACGACGGGGCAGACAAGCGCATCTGGCCCTCGGCGATATTCTCGGTCCACGAGCCCTCGCCGGCGAGCATCTCGACTTTGGAGACACGGCGGGCTTTCTTTTCGCCCTTGCTCATCACACGCACAATGCTCGTGGGATGAGCGGCGTCCGCCAGCACGCGGGAGACCTGCGAGCGCGGAAAGGATCCTGTGGGCGTCCAGAGCGCGACCTCAAGCGCCTTGGTGCGACGCGAAGCGCGAATGCCCACGCGTTCGAGGCCCAGGTCATGGCTGCCGCTTAGATAGTTGAGCGCGCCGACGACCGATTTGAGCGCCTTCGGGAAGCGCTTATCGAACAGCGGGCACACATCGACGGTCACGATTTTGCTGGGGTCAACGCCGTGCATGCCAAGGCGCACGCGACCGTTGACGACGGTCGGTTCGAGCTCGATTTTATTGCGGTAGCCCCAGTCGTCCTTGGTGTGGCGGATGGGCTGCACCAGCTCATCGACCTGCTCAGGAGCGAACTTGCCGATGCGCTCGAGCGTGGAGCGCAGGTTTTGCTCCTTGGCGGTAAGCTGGGCGGTACGCGAGAGGTTGCCCCACGAGCAGCCGCCGCAGATGCCCACGAAGGGGCAGGGAGGCTGAATGCGATCGGGGCTCGGCTCCAGAATCTCGGTGGTACGGGCGCGCATAAACGACTTGCCGTCCTGCACGACCTCGGCCTCGACGGTGTCGCCCGCCACGGCGCCCTGCACAAAAACGGCCTTGCCGTTGTCGGCGTGTGCCAGCCCGTCGGCGCCGTAGGTCATCGATTCTATGGTGAGCTTCATATTCCTGCCTGTCATTCGCATTGTTGTCCGCAACCATGGTAGCAGGGAAAAGCGCCCCGCACCCGAGGCTTTCCTCAAATGCGGGGCGCTTCTACAAACCGCTTCTACAAACGTCTATTTCGTCTTGCCGGTAATGAGCGTCTTAAGACCCAGGCCGATCAGGCCCAGGCCCATGCGCACGCGACCGGGGCGATGGCGTTCGATGGCCTTGGTCTTGCCGGCGGGCTTATCGCGACGGGCGCTCGTCTCGGGTGCGGGCTTGGCGACCTGCGGCTCGGGCTGAGGTACAGACTCGGACTCGGGCTCGATAACGGTCGCCTGGACCTTCTGGACCTCGGGCGCTGCCGGCTGCGGCTCGGGCTTGGCAGCAGGGGCGGTGACGGGCTCCGTCTCGACGACGGGCTCCGGCTCCTCGACAGGCTCGGGTTCTGCCGCCGGGGGAGCGACGACAACCTCCGGCTCGGCAACAGGTTCGACGGCTGCTTCGCGCTCAAGCTCGGCCTGAATAGCTTCCTCGGCCACACGTTTCTTTTCCTGCGCGCGCTGCTGCGCGGCGGCCTCGGCGTTGCGATAGGCACGTTCCAGCAGGGCTTCCTGTGAGTTGAAAGGCTTCTCGCCCTCTGCACGCTCCACGGGAACCCAGGTGCCGTCGCTCGTGAGGCTGCGGGCCTTTACGTTGTCGCGCAGCTGCATGCCCATGTACTCGTGCACCAGGGCACGGCAGGTGGGGTCTAGCACGGGGAAGGCGATCTCCACGCGGTGCTCGGTGTTGCGCGTCATCATGTCGGCCGAGCTCAGGTAGATCATGTCCGAGTCCACGCCAAAGGCGTAAACGCGCGCATGCTCCAAAAAGCGCCCGACGATAGAGCGGACGTGCACGTTCTCGGTCTTGCCCGGAACACCCGGCTTGAGGCACGAGATGCCGCGGATGATCATGTCTACGCGGACTCCTGCGCACGATGCCTCGGCGATTTTGTCGATGACCTCGCGGTCGGTGAGCGAGTTGAGCTTAAAGAACACACGGGCGGGCTCGCCGGCAAGGGCGCGCTGAATCTCGCGGTCCAGGCCGCGCATGATGAGCGGCTTGAGGCCCACGGGCGCCACGCCCAAGAAGCGGTAATCGCCGCGCAGGTTGCCCAGCGACAGGTTGCGGAAGAACAGGTTGGCGTCCTCGCCGATGCCGGGATGGGCGGTCATGAGCATAAAGTCGCTGTAGAGCTTGGCCGTCTTCTCGTTAAAGTTGCCGGTGCCCAAAAGCGTCAGGCGTGTAAGCGCCATGCCCTCGCGATAGGTGAGCTGGCAGATCTTGGAGTGGCACTTAAAGCCCTCGGAGCCGTAGATGACGGTGCAGCCGGCCTCTTCCAGACGCTCGGCCCACTCGATGTTGTTCTGCTCGTCAAAGCGGGCGCGGAGCTCCATGAGCACCGTGACCTCCTTGCCGTTCTCGGCGGCATCGATCAGCGACTCGCATAGGCGGCTCTGCTTGGCCACGCGGTAGAGTGTGATGCGCAGCGAGATGCACTCGGGGTCGTAGGCGGCCTCGTGCACCAGGTCCAGGAACGGGTTCATGGCCTCGTAGGGATAAAAGAGCAGCTTGTCGTGCTGCAGCACCTGCTCGCGGATGGAGCGAGTCATGTCGATGGTGGGGTTGGGCTGCGGCTTAAACGGCGTAAAGAGCAACTCGTTGCGCAGGTGCTCGGGGATCTTGCCCTCAATGCCAAAGACGTAGCCCAGGTTGAGCGGGATATCGCAGGTAAAGACCGAGCGGCGCGAAAGCTCGAGCGCCTTGCGGATGGTCTTGAGCGTTTGCTTCTCGAGCGAGCCCGAAACGGCGAGTACTACCGGCTGCAGGCGCAGGCGCTTCTTGAGGATGCGCTTCATGTGCTGGCGGTAATCCTCTTCCTCCTCGACGCCCTCGCCGTCCGGATCGATGTCGGCGTTGCGGGTGACGCGGATGAGCGCGCGGTCGAGCGGCTTATAGGAGCCAAAGCAGCTGTCCAGACAGGCGAGGATGACGTCCTCGAGCAGAATGTAGGAGTAGGTTCCGGTGGGCGAGGGAATCTCGACCACGCGGTTCATCGAGGCGGGAATTTCGATGAGGCCCAGCAGGCTTTCCTCGTCGGTGACGCCGTCCAGGCCGCAGGCCAGGTAGAGTGCGCCGTTGCGCAGGTTGGGGAAGGGGTGGCGCGGGTCGATCACCAGCGGCGAGATGACCGGCGACACGTAGGCCTGGAAGTAACGGGTGACAAAGGTGCGCTCCTCGGGCGTGAGTGAATCGACGCGCGCGCGGTGAACGCCCAGGGCGTCGAGCTTGCCCTCGATGCTCTGGAAAATGGACTCCCAGCGGTCGAGGAGCCCGGGCAGCTCTGCCACGACGGCTTCGACCTGCTCCGAGGCGGTCATATTGCTCTTGTTGTCGACGGGTTGCTTTTTGAGTTCGGCCAGGTCGGACAGGCCGCCCACGCGCACCATAAGGAATTCGTCGAGGTTGGACTCGAAGATCGAGACGAACTTAAGGCGCTCGAACAGCGGCACGGACTCATCGAAGGCCTCGTCGAGCACGCGGTTGTCAAAGCGCAGCCAGCTAAGCTCTCGGTTCTGCGTGTACGAGAAGTCGCGCGGCGGTTTGCGACGCTTTGCGGCGGCTTGCTTCTTTTCGATTTTGCTCGGCATATGCATCTGTCCGTTCAGTCCCCGCAAGGGACGGTAGCCTAACTCTATTCACTATTGTCTCAATTTAGTCGACCTATGGGGCGGACGTATCGCGCGAACGGTATCTTTACCTACTTCTAACGCTGACGAACCGAAGAACTAACGTCCGGTGTATTGAGCAAGCGATCTATATCCTCACTCAACTGGTGAGAATATATGAATAAGAATGATAACAAGCTGAATATAATCGAATGTAGGTCGAATCGATGGCAAGCGTCATTTATATGCAGAAAACCGTTTTCGCTATGCAATTTTGAATCATGGATAACTTTGAGTGTTCAATCTTGATTTCCTAGAAAAATAACGTTTACCTAGGAAAATCTGCTTTACGAAACTGAAGTGCATCATGGGAAATCATATGCGATATACCGTTCATCGTACTTTGCTGACCGTTCGGGGGCGAGGTGGCATTGCGAATGGAAATTGGATATAACTAGAGCTGTCAGCAAGCAGCGTCCCATATGGAGGGGCGCTGATACATTCGGCCAGTAAGGCCCGAAAGAAAGGTAGGAGGCCATGACGAAAGGTCTGCACGTGCCTTCCGAGATCGGCAAGCTCAGGAAGGTCTGCCTGCACCGTCCCGGCGACGAGCTCCTCAACCTGCCGCCCGACGAGCTCGAGCGACTCCTGTTCGACGACGTCCCGTTCCTGGAGGTCGCACAGCAGGAGCACGACACCTTCGCCCAGATCCTGAGGGACCAGGGCGTGGAGGTCCTCTATCTGGAGAACCTCGTCGCAGAGGTGTTCGACCAGGTCCCCGGCGCCCGCGCCGAGTTCACCGACCAGTACGTCGCCGAGGCAGGCATCCGCGGCCAGCACATGCCGCAGATCGTCCGCGAGAAGCTGGACTCCATCGAGGACAACCTCGAGTTCGTCAAGAAGACCATGGCCGGCATGACCAAGTCCGAGATCGAGATGCCCCTCACGGCCTCCACGACCCTCGACTCCCTGGTCAACTCCGAGTCCGAGTCCGACCTGATCATCGACCCGATGCCCAACCTCTACTTCACCCGCGACCCGTTCGCGGTCGTCGGCGAGGGCGTCAACCTCAACCGCATGTACTCGGTCACCCGCAACCGCGAGACCCTGTACGGCAAGTACATCTTCAAGTACCACCCCGACTACAAGGACGTCTCGCTGTACTTCCGCCGCGACTGCCAGTTCCACACCGAGGGCGGCGACGTGCTGAACATCAACGAGAAGACCCTCGCCGTCGGCATCTCCCAGCGCACCCAGGCCGCCGCGATCGACGTCATGGCCCAGAACATCTTCTGGAACTCCGACTCCAAGGTCGAGCGCATCCTGGCCTTCGACATCCCGGTCTCCCGCGCCTTCATGCACCTCGACACGGTCTTCACCCAGATCGACGTCGATAAGTTCACGATCCACCCCGCCATCATGGGCACCCTGCGCGTCTACGAGCTGACCGCCGGCAAGAACCCGGGCGACGTGAACATCCGCCTGATCGAGGACACCCTCGAGCACGTCCTGGAGGACGCCACCGGCGTCGACCAGGTCAAGCTGATCCCCTGCGGCGGCGGCGACCCGATCGCGGCCTCCCGCGAGCAGTGGAACGACGGCTCCAACACCCTGTGCGTCGAGCCCGGCAAGATCTGCGTCTACGCCCGCAACACCGTCACCAACGACGTGCTGTACAAGGAGGGCCTGGACCTTCTCGTCGTGCCCTCCGCCGAGCTCTCCCGCGGCCGCGGCGGCCCGCGCTGCATGAGCATGCCCTTCTGGCGCGAGGACCTCTAAGGTCTTCAAGGACCCGTACAGGTCTTAAAACACACATCTAGCTGCCATTAGATGTCTCCCATTGGGGCGGTGCGGGTTTTCGCACCGCCCCAAACTTGTTTATTGACGCTAAATTAACAACAGATAAGGTGGCCGTTATGTCTAAAGACAGTCACGTCGACAACCCCAACGGTGTCGGCTTTTTTGGCCTTGTCGGCATGGTCGTTTCCTCCTGCATCGGCACGGGCGTGTTCGCTCTGACCGGTCAGCTCGCTAACGTCGCTTCCCCCGGTGCCGCACTCGTCGCTTGGGTCGTTTGCGGCCTGGGCTTTTTGATGCTGGCGCTCTCGCTCGCCAACATTGGCTCCAAGCGCCCCGATCTCGATGGCGCCTGCGCCTATGCCGAGGAGGGCTTTGGCCCCTTCCATGGATTTATCTCGGGCTGGGGCTATTGGCTTTCGGCCTGGCTCGGCAATGTTGGCTTTGGCACCATGATCGCCCAGGTTCTGGGTTCCGATTATTGTCTGGGCACGATCATGCCGGGCGTGTTCTCGGATCCTGTGACCGGTAACCCCGCCGTCGTCGGCGTCGTTGTCGTGTCGCTTGTCCTGTGGGGCATCACCTTCCTGGTCATTCGCGGCGTCGAGAGCGCTGCGGCATTCAACGCGATCGTCATGGTCATCAAGATTGCCTCCATCCTGCTGTTCATCGCGTTCTCCTGCTTTGCCTTTAACGCCGGCGTGTTCACCGCCGACTTCTGGGGTACCGCTGCGCGCAACGCCACGATCGTCGCCGCGAACGATGCTGAGCTCGGAAGCGTTGCCAACCAGGTCACGCAGTGCATCCTCATCATGATGTGGGTCTTCATCGGCGTCGAAGGCGCTTCGGTCATGTCCGGTCGCGCCAAGCGCAAGAGTGAGGTCGGCTCCGCCACCATCATCGGCCTGATCGTTCTGCTGACCCTCTATATCGGCGCTTCCGTCATTCCGTATGGCGTTGTGGACTACGCCGACCTGGTCGCGGCTCCCAAGCCCGCCACCATCACCGTGTTCGAGCAGCTTGCTCCCGGCTGGGGCGGCGCCTTCATTTCCTGGGCCATCATCATTTCGGTGTGCGGCTCCTGGCTGTCCTTTACCATGCTTCCCGCCGAGGCTTCCTCGATGATGGCCGATCACGGCCTGCTGCCCAAGTCGTGGGGCGAGGTCAATGCCAAGGGCGCTCCGCAGATGGCACTGATCATCGTCGGTGCCCTGACCGAGGCATTCATCATCATCGCCACGTTTGCCGCCGACGCCTACACCTTCGCCATCTCCATGTGCACCGTGACCATCGTCGTCACCTGGGCCTACGCAGCGGCATACCAGGTTAAGTTCTCCCGCGAGCGCGGCGAGACGGGCCAGATGCTCATCGGTATCCTTGCCCTGGTGTTCCAGGTCGTGGGCGTACTCTTTACCGGTTGGGGCTTCCTGCTGCTGGCTTGCCTGGGCTATATCCCCGGCTTCCTGTTCTATCGCAAGGCGCTCTCCGAGTCCGGTCAGTCCATGGACAAGGGCCAGGTCATCTGCGCGGTCGTTATCGCCATCCTGGGCATCATCTCGATTCCCATGACCTTTGCCGGCATCATCCCCGTGTTCTAGCGATTGGAGCCTAGCCATGGATATCAAGACAATCGGCGTTGAGGAGTGGCTCAACGTTTGGGAGAAGAGCGCTACGTGGGATATCGCCCAGTCGACAATCTCGTCGCTTACCATGGGCGAGCTGCGCGCGCTCGACGAGCAGGACGGCGCCACGTTCTACGAGCGCCTGGACCGCGAGAAGATGAACTACGGCTGGATCGAGGGCTCGCCCGACTTTAAGGCGGAGGTTGCCAAGCTCTACCGTCGCCAGGTCAACCCCGATCATATTCTGCAGACCAACGGCTGCACGGGCGCGAACCTCAACGCCATCATGGCCGTCGTCGAGCCCGGCGACCATGTCATCGCCGAGTGGCCCACCTATGCGCCGCTCTACGAGATTCCGCGCACGCTGGGCGCCGAGGTCGAGTACTGGGAGCTTCGCGAGGGGCTCGGCTGGAAGCCCGATATCGAGGAGCTCGAGCGCCTAGTTCGCCCCAACACCAAGCTCATCTGCATTAACAACGCATCGAATCCCATCGGTACGGTGCTCGATGCCGATACGCTCGGCCAGATTGCCGAGATCGCCCGCTCGGTGGGCGCCTACGTGCTGTGCGACGAGGTGTACCTGCCGCTCGAGAACACCGAGGCCTTCATGTCGATGGCTGACGTGTACGAGAAGGCCATCGTCACCAACTCCGTGTCCAAGACCTATTCGACGCCTGCGGCCCGCGTGGGCTGGGTCGTGGCAGACGAAGAGGTTTCCAACCGTATTCGCACCTATCGCGACTACACCATGATCTGCGGCGGCGTGTTCAACGACGCCCTGGCGACCTATGTGCTCGAGCATAAGGACAAGATCCTCGAGCGTAACCGCAAAATCGTGTTTGGCAACCGCGATATCGCGCAGGCTTGGATCGACACGCAGCATCGCGTTTCCTGGACGGCCCCGCAGGGCGTGTCCACCTCGTTTATCCAGCTGGATATCCCCGAGGACGACGAGGAGTTCTGCAAGCGCCTGCTGGCCGAGAGGGGAGTGCTGCTGGTGCCCGGCAGTCGCTTTGAGCTTCCCTGCGGCGCGCGCCTGGGCTACTGCGCGAGCGAGGACGTCCTGCGCGAGGGACTGAGGCTTTTGGGCGAGGCACTGGCGGAGTTTGACCGCTAGGATCCCGACGGCTCTCGAAGGCTGCTCAAAACTGCCTATGATTATCGAAAACAGACCCGTTTCCCACGAGGGGAGCGGGTCTGTTTTTCTATACCGAGAAGTCAAGTTGTTACAAATAGGACGTCAAGGCGAGACGGTATCCGCTGGGCCTTATACTGAGCTTCCGGTGAACGGTATCAAGTGTCTGGTAAACGGTTGGTTGTTTACCAGAAATGAATAGGACAAACTTTTTTCTGAATAAAAATGAAAATGGTTGAGACGCGGTATGAATCGCTAATTCTATTCATAGCTTTATTGGAAATATGCAATTTGAGGGTGGTTTATCAAAGATTCGTTCCATTCGATTTTGGGATTGAAAACGCGTTTAAGCACGTAAATAAACTTTATTTAGACAAAGTGTGCCATGCGTGAAGTATATGTGTATGCCGTTCACCCCCTATAAAAAACCGTTCGGGGGCAAGGTGGAAGAATGAGCTGATTTTGGATATAAATATGTCGTCAGCAATAACGCCTCACACGGAGGGGCGCTAACGAATCGGCCCTGACAAGGGCCCGAAAGAAAGGTAGGAGGCCATGACGAAAGGTCTGCACGTGCCTTCCGAGATCGGCAAGCTCAGGAAGGTCTGCCTGCACCGTCCCGGCGACGAGCTCCTCAACCTGCCGCCCGACGAGCTCGAGCGACTCCTGTTCGACGACGTCCCGTTCCTGGAGGTCGCACAGCAGGAGCACGACACCTTCGCCCAGATCCTGAGGGACCAGGGCGTGGAGGTCCTCTATCTGGAGAACCTCGTCGCAGAGGTGTTCGACCAGGTCCCCGGCGCCCGCGCCGAGTTCACCGACCAGTACGTCGCCGAGGCAGGCATCCGCGGCCAGCACATGCCGCAGATCGTCCGCGAGAAGCTGGACTCCATCGAGGACAACCTCGAGTTCGTCAAGAAGACCATGGCCGGCATGACCAAGTCCGAGATCGAGATGCCCCTCACGGCCTCCACGACCCTCGACTCCCTGGTCAACTCCGAGTCCGAGTCCGACCTGATCATCGACCCGATGCCCAACCTCTACTTCACCCGCGACCCGTTCGCGGTCGTCGGCGAGGGCGTCAACCTCAACCGCATGTACTCGGTCACCCGCAACCGCGAGACCCTGTACGGCAAGTACATCTTCAAGTACCACCCCGACTACAAGGACGTCTCGCTGTACTTCCGCCGCGACTGCCAGTTCCACACCGAGGGCGGCGACGTGCTGAACATCAACGAGAAGACCCTCGCCGTCGGCATCTCCCAGCGCACCCAGGCCGCCGCGATCGACGTCATGGCCCAGAACATCTTCTGGAACTCCGACTCCAAGGTCGAGCGCATCCTGGCCTTCGACATCCCGGTCTCCCGCGCCTTCATGCACCTCGACACGGTCTTCACCCAGATCGACGTCGATAAGTTCACGATCCACCCCGCCATCATGGGCACCCTGCGCGTCTACGAGCTGACCGCCGGCAAGAACCCGGGCGACGTGAACATCCGCCTGATCGAGGACACCCTCGAGCACGTCCTGGAGGACGCCACCGGCGTCGACCAGGTCAAGCTGATCCCCTGCGGCGGCGGCGACCCGATCGCGGCCTCCCGCGAGCAGTGGAACGACGGCTCCAACACCCTGTGCGTCGAGCCCGGCAAGATCTGCGTCTACGCCCGCAACACCGTCACCAACGACGTGCTGTACAAGGAGGGCCTGGACCTTCTCGTCGTGCCCTCCGCCGAGCTCTCCCGCGGCCGCGGCGGCCCGCGCTGCATGAGCATGCCCTTCTGGCGCGAGGACCTCTAAGTCTTTCCGTTTCCGGTGCGGTCCCCCTACAACCGCACCGGTTTCGCCCGTCAAACGGGCACCACTTACGTAATTCATTTCTTCGAAAGGAAACGAACCATGGGTGTTAACCTTTCCGGCCGTAGCTTCCTCAAGCTCCTCGACCTCACCACCGAGGAGATCGAGTACCTGCTCAAGCTCTCCAAGAACTTCAAGGACATGAAGCGCGCTGGCGTTCCGCACCGCTATCTCGAGGGCAAGAACATCGTCCTGCTCTTCCAGAAGACTTCCACTCGTACCCGCTGCGCCTTCGAGGTCGGCGGCATGGATCTGGGCATGGGCGTCACCTACCTCGATCCCGGTTCGTCGCAGATGGGCAAGAAGGAGTCCATCGAGGACACCGCCCGCGTTCTCGGCCGCATGTATGACGGCATCGAGTTCCGTGGCTTTGCCCAGGACGACGTCGAGGAGCTCGCTGCTAAGTCCGGCGTGCCCGTGTGGAACGGCCTGACCACTGAGTGGCACCCCACCCAGATGCTCGCCGACATCCTGACCGTCCAGGAGAACTTCAACTACGACATCAAGGGCAAGACCCTCGTCTTCATGGGCGACTGCAAGAACAACGTCGCTCGCTCCCTCATGGTCGTCTGCTCCAAGCTCGGCATGAACTTCGTGGCTTGCGGTCCCGAGGAGTGCATGCCCGCTGACGACGTCATCGAGGCCTGCAAGCCCATCGCCGAGGCCAACGGCTGCACCATCAAGCTGACCACCGACGTCAAGGACGGCGTCACCGGCGCTGACGTTCTCTACACCGACGTGTGGGTCTCCATGGGCGAGCCCGACGAGGTCTGGGCCGAGCGCATCGCTCAGCTCACCCCGTATCGTGTCACCTCCGAGGTCATGGCCATGGCCAACCCGGGTGCCATCTTCCTGCACTGCCTGCCCAGCTTCCACGACACCAACACCACCATTGGCGCCGAGAAGTGCGAGCAGTTCGGCATCACCGAGCAGGAGGTCACCGACGAGGTCTTCGAGAGCCCCGCTTCCAAGGTCTTTGACGAGGCCGAGAACCGCATGCACACCATCAAGGCTGTCATGTACGCCACGCTCAAGTAAGAGCATCTAGCATCTCGCTCGGGGTGTATTGCTGCACACCCCGAGCGGTTTTGTCTGGTAAATATCTCGCGTTGAGCGGTGGGCACGGCACGGAAGATCCGCTTCGCGCGAGAGTAGTTAAATGATTTATGAAGGGGGGATGAGAACCATGACTGAGACCGCTAAGAAAAAGCGCGGTATGCCTTCATCGTTCACCATTCTTCTTGCTCTGCTGGCAATTGTTGCGATTGTTACCGTTATCGTCTCCGGCACGTCCGGCGGCGAGGTTACCGCTGCCCGCTTGAGCGATTTCTGCACCGCCCCGGTTAAGGGCTTCGCTGACGCTCTGCCCGTCTGCCTCTTCGTTATGATCCTGGGCGGCTTCCTCGGCATGATGACCGAGACCGGCGCCCTGGACAACGGCATTGCCGTTCTGGTGCAGAAGCTTAAGGGCAACGAGATCATGCTCATTCCTGTTCTTATGCTCATCTTCTCCCTCGGTGGTACCACCTATGGTATGTGCGAGGAGACCGTTCCCTTCTATGCCCTGCTCGCCGCTACCATGATGGCCGCCGGCTTCGACCCCATGGTCGGCGCCGCTACCGTCCTGCTCGGCGCTGGCTGCGGCTGCCTCGGCTCCACGGTTAACCCGTTCGCCGTCGGCGCGGCCGTCGACGCTCTGACCGGCGTTGACATCGCTGTGAACCAGTCCATCATCATCGGCCTCGGCGCCGTCCTGTGGATTGTCACCACCGCTATGTCGATCGTCTTTGTGATGAGCTATGCCAAGAAGGTCAAGGCAGACAAGGGTTCCACCATCCTGTCGATGCAGGAGCTTAAGGACGCCGAAGAGGCTCATGGCAAGGCTGCTTCCGAGGTTAACAAGGAGGTCAAGCTCACCGGTCGTCAGAAGGGTGTTCTGATCGCCTTCGCCTTCACCTTCGTCGTCATGATCGTCGGCTTCATCCCGCTGGCTGACCTCAACGAGGGCGTCGCCAACTTCTTTGACGCTGGCGCTGTCTACGACGCCGACGGTAACGCCGTCGTCCAGGGCTGGTCTGCCCTGATCACCGGCCTGCCCATTGGCCAGTGGTACTTCGACGAGGCTTCCACCTGGTTCTTCCTCATGGCTATCCTGATCGGTATCATCGGTGGCCTGTCCGAGAAGCAGATCGTTAACACCTTCATCACCGGCGCTGCCGACATGATGTCCGTTGTTCTCGTCATCGCCCTCGCCCGTGGTATCTCCGTCCTCATGGCTAGCACCGGCCTCGACGTCTACGTCCTCGACGCTGCCGCCAACGCTCTGGCTGGTCTGTCCGGCGTGATCTTCGCTCCCATGAGCTTCCTGGTCTACTTCGGCCTGTCCTTCCTGATCCCCTCGACCTCTGGTATGGCTACCGTCTCCATGCCCATCATGGGACCGCTGGCTGTTAAGCTCGGCTTCTCGCCCGAGGTCATGGTCATGATCTTCTCCGCCGCCATCGGTGTCGTGAACCTGTTCACCCCGACCTCCGGCGCCATCATGGGCGGTCTCGCCCTGGCCAAGATCGAGTGGACGACCTGGCTCAAGTTTGCCCTTAAGCTCATCGTCGCGCTCTCCGTCGTCTGCGCCGTCATCCTGACCATCGCCTGCGTGATGCTCTAAGTACCCAACGGGTACCCCACGGAAACCTTGACGATCCTGTAAGGGATCACCTGGTCATCGTCTGTCCGGTGGGGTCAACCCACCGGTAGACTCCTACCTTTAGCCCCCTCCCGTTCCGTGCGCGGGAGGGGGCGCTTCTATGTTCCGGCGTTTTACCAAACGCCGGAACCGCTCGACGCTGCAAGCCCGCCAGAGCGGCAATCTGACGTTCAATCGTCGGGCATGGCCAAAAGGCCTATGCCCTCCTCTTTCACGTCACCTTGCTCGCTCTGGCGGGCTTTCGCTGACTTATGCTCAACCTGCGGCATTGCCATTGTTGGTGCAGGGGGGCGCCTTGCTCGCTCTGGCAGGCTTTCGCTGACGTTGGCTCAACCTGCGGCGTTTCCATTGTTGGTGCAAGGGGGGGGCGCCTGGCGCAAAGGGGACGGGTTTGTCTGCATCATGTTGGTGCAAAGTAACCTGACCCCATTGCACC